>NZ_JADEWC010000004.1 GCF_015207825.1 Cyanobacterium stanieri LEGE 03274 | reverse complement strand
GAGTAGGGGGATAAAGGTGATTAAAGTTTATGATAAAAAAACAGTAAAATATAGTCATTGTCAATTGCCCCTTGTCAATTGTCCATTAACCCCATGGCTCCATTGTTGTACTAACTCCTATAATCATTTATGTATCCTCAATCTTCATCTACTCTCACTTTAGCAGAGCCTCAGACAGAATATGGTTCAAAAAATTATCAGTGGGTGGAAGTATTGGTAGATTGCCCCTATGCAGAAGGGTTATACACCTATGGCATCGGTGATGATTTGAATGTAAAAGCAGGGGATATTTTAAGTGTGCCTTTCGGAAATTCGGTGGTAGGTGCGATCGCCCTTAGGCTATTATTAAAACCCCCAGAAGGATTAGAAATTGAGCAAATTAAAAAAGTAGAAGATGTGATCACATCGGGCTTTTTTCCTCCTCGTTATTGGGAATTATTAACTAGGGTTTCGGAATATTATTTAACAGATTTAATTTATGTCATTAAATGTGCTTTACCACCAAAATTATTGGGTAAATCACAAAAAAGAGTCAGACTTTTATTTGATAATATTCCCCCTGGGGCAGAAAACTTTTGTCCTCGCACAGCATGGCGAGTTTTAGAACTATTACAAAATAGTAAAAATGGTGATTATACCTTTAGTTATATTAATCAAAAGGTAAAGGGAGCAAGGAGGGGTATTAACGATTTAGTCAAAAGAAATTGGGTGCAAACCTATTTACAACCCCCTGCCAAAGCTAAACCAAAATATCAAAAAGTAGTCACTTTTATTAGTGATAATTCCTCCGTTACCATAACTCAAAAACAAAGGGATGTTTTAGCTACTTTAAAAATAAATGGCGGAGAGTTATCGCAACAAGATTTGATGCAAAAATGTGAATTAAATAGTAATTCAGTTATTAATAGTTTAGCCAAAAAAGGTTGTGTGGTAATCCAAGAAAGGGAAAGTTTACGACTATTACAAAACTCGAATCCTGAAAAAGATTTACCGAAAGTATTGACACAAGAGCAACAATGCGCATTAGAAAAAATTAATGGTTTACAAGGATATAACGTAGCCCTATTGCACGGGGTGACAGGATCAGGGAAAACCGAAGTATATCTAAGGGCGATCGCCCCTATCCTCGAACAAAAAAAATCAGCCCTTGTGCTAGTACCCGAAATAGGCTTAACCCCCCAACTCACCGACAGATTTCGAGCCAGATTTGGACAACAAGTTTGCGTTTACCATAGTGCCTTGAGTGACGGAGAAAGGTACGACACATGGCGACAAATGCTCACAGGAGAACCCCAAGTCGTTATCGGCACCCGTAGCGCCGTCTTTGCACCCCTACCAAATTTGGGCATGATTATCCTAGACGAAGAACATGACACCAGCTTTAAACAAAGTCAACCCGTTCCCCCCTACCATGCCAAAACCGTCGCCCAGTGGCGTTCAGAATTGGTAAATTGCCCGTTGATTTTAGGTTCGGCTACCCCCTCCCTCGAATCATGGCAACTCACCACAGGAGGGCAAAAAAACCCAGAATTAGAGCAAAAAAAACACTATCTATCCTTACCAAACCGAGTCTATAACCGCCCCTTACCCCCCGTAGAAATTGTCGATATGCGCCATGAGTTGCGCAAAGGCAACCGTAGCATTTTTAGCCATGCCCTTGGTAACGCCTTGGGTAACCTAAAGGAAGAAGGAAAACAAGCCATCCTCTTTATTTCCCGTCGGGGACATAGTACATTTGTATCTTGTCGCAGTTGTGGTTATGTGATGGAATGCCCCCATTGTGATGTTTCCTTGTCCTACCATTATCCCAAGGAAGGGGCTACCCAACTATTACGCTGTCACTATTGCAACCATACTCAAATCCATCCCAAGCATTGCCCCGAATGTGGTTCGCCCTATCTCAAGTTTTTTGGCACGGGTACTCAAAGGGTATTACTAGAATTACAAAAAGCCTTTCCTGAATTAAAAGTATTACGGTTTGATAGTGATACCACCAGCACCAAAAACGCCCATCGCCGAATTTTAGAAGATTTTGAAGCAGGTAAGGCGGATGTGTTAATCGGTACACAAATGTTAACCAAGGGCATTGATTTAGCTCAAGTAACCCTTGTGGGGGTGGTATCTGCGGATGGTTTATTATTTCATTCCGATTATCGAGCTAGTGAGAGGGCTTTTCAAACCTTAACCCAAGTGGCAGGAAGGGCAGGAAGGGGCAATGATCCAGGGCAAGTGATAATACAAACTTACTCCCCCGAACATCCCGTTATCGGGGCGGTGCAAACTCACAATTATTCTGCATTTATCGCCACGGAATTGGAGCAACGGGAAATGCTCGATTATCCTCCCTATGGTAGTTTAATTTTGCTCAAGTGTACAGGGGCGGATGGAAACAAGGTAAGGGAAGCCATAGAGGCGATCGCCGATGTTTGTGAACAAATATTGCCCGATGATGTGGAAATTTTGGGGCCTGCCCCGGCCAATGTGATGAGGGTAGCTAGGCGTTACCGTTGGCAAATTTTACTCAAATCCCTTGAACCTTTTTCTGATGAGTTAAAACAGCAATTATTAACCCTAAAACAATATTGTCCTAGTACGGTTTCCTTTAATATTGATGTAGATCCTATTAGAATTGAATAGGTAGGTATTAGGTGTTTGGGGGTATAAGATGCCACGTCCCTAAGGGTATTAGGTTAAAATTATTAGAATGTAACAGTTATAGTTATTTAAGTGGGTTTTGAGACAGTTTCACCAGCTAAAACCCTTGTTTTATAAGTCTTTTATAATTTGGTCATTTTCATTTGGAGTAACTATATGGTTAATTCTATCGAGTCCATTGATCAAACATTAATAAGTTTAGATGAATTTCTCAAACTGCCTGAAACTAAGCCTTATAGTGAATATATTAATGGAAAAATAGAACAAAAATCCATGCTCCAAGGACAACATAGCGTCTTACAAGGCAGTTTAGCCACTGCAATTAATCAAAAAGTTTTAGAAAACAAAATCGCCTATGCCTTTCCTGAATTAAGATGTACCTTTGGGGGGCGATCGTTAGTACCAGATATATCAGTTTTCACATGGCAACGTATTCCTAAAAATGAAAAAGGGAAAATTGCCAATCGTTTTTTAACTTATCCAGATTGGGTAATTGAAATTTTGTCCCCCGAACAATCTGCCAATAAAGTTATGCGAAAAATTATGTTTTGTCTGGGGGAGGGAACAAAACTCGGTTGGTTAATTGATACAGAGGATGAATCAGTAATGATTCTTAAGCCGAATCAATTTCCAGAAATTAAAGTAGAAAAGGAAATTTTACCTGTTTTAGATGATATTAAAAACTTAGATTTATCCGTAGAAAAAATGTTCAGTTGGTTATCTTTTTAGGTCTAACTAACTGTTAAAGAATCCCCATTATTTCTGAGAGATAAACTTAATAAAAAAGGAACAGCTTTTTTCACCCAATCATCAATAGAATCATATAATTTTGCCTCTTCACCAAAACAAGTATTTAACATTTCGGTATTAATAACCCCAGGATTTAGGGCAACGGTGGCAAGGTTGCCCGGTAACTCTTGGGCAAGGGCTTTAGTTAATCCTTCAATAGCCCATTTAGAAGCACAATAGGGAGCAACTTCGGGGGAGGTGGAACGTCCCCAACCTGAGCTAAGATTAACAATGATACCTTCTTTTTTGTCCATCATCAGGGGTACTATTCCCCGAATTATGTTGGCTGTGCCTTTGATATTAATGTCAATTAGTTGATCAAAATCTTCGGTAGGTATTTCCCATAGGGGCGCTGGTTGATTAATAATGGCAGCGTTGTTGATGACTAAGTCGGGAATTTGAGGTAAGGATTTAAGCCATTTTTTTACTTCTTGATAACTGGCTACATTGAGGGAAGAAAAATAGTGTTCTGGATATTTATGTTGTAATTCTTTGATGGTATTGTAGGAACGAGCGCACCCTATAACAGTATGACCTAAAGGGATAAATTTTTCTGTTAATGCTTTTCCTAATCCTTTACTTACTCCTGTGATTAATATTGTTTTAGCCATGATAATTATTCAGAGTTGAGTATATTTAAAAGTTCCTTCTTATTTCTTATGTTAGGATAAATTTTTTGTTCTGGTAAGATTAAAACTGTAATACCATTACCACAATGACCAAAACAATATTTAGTTATCACTTTTGTGTTATTTTCCTTTTCTTTTTGAATAGCTTCTAAAAGGTAATTACTTCCATATTTTTTACAAGATCTACCGTTACATATAACTATTAAATGGGGTTTTTTATCCATAAACATATTTAGACCTTTCTATGATATTAAATTATCATCCATAATTAAGTAGGGTCTGCTGAATGAATTATAAACTAGACATATCAAGTATTTGAACACATTATAACCATCAAAAAATACAGAAAAATAATGTTTTTTTTGCAAAAACACAGTTAAAACACAGAAACCATTGCCTATTCCCCGCCCTCACGACTCCACTTTTTCAACAAACTCTAAGTAATGCCATAAAACAATTATTCATTATCAATTATCAACTCTCAACTATCCATTGTAGGAACTTTTCGGGTAAGATTGACTATTGATAGTTTTAAAATCAACTAATTATGGATTTTTCTAGTCAAGTCGCTAGTCAATTAAATGCGATCGCAATTCTACCAGAAGGAATTGTTGTGATAACATTATTATTAGTATTAATAGGAGATTTAATTTTTGGACGTAAATCCGCTTCATGGCTTCCCTATGTTGCTATTGGTGGTTTACTTGCGTCTGTGGTAGCCCTCATTCTGGGATGGGATAACCCTAATCCCCAATCCTTTTTAGGCTCGTTTGTGGGTGATAACCTCAGTATTGTATTCCGCATCATTGTGGCACTTTCTGCGGCGATTACCATCACCATGAGCATTACTTATATTGAAAATACAGGCACTGCCCTATCAGAGTTTATCTGTATTTTACTTACCGCTACCTTGGGTGGGATGTTTTTGTGTGGTGCATCAGAATTGGTGATGATTTTTGTATCCCTAGAAATGCTCAGTATTTCTTCATACCTGATGACAGGATACATGAAAAGAGATCCTCGTTCCAATGAAGCAGCCTTAAAATATCTTTTGATTGGGGCGGCTAGTTCTGCTATTTTTCTTTATGGTCTATCCTTGTTATATGGACTTTCTGGCGGTTTAACGGATATAAATGCGATCGCCTCTACCATCCAAGTAGGCACTGGGTTAGAATCCCTAGGATTAGCCATTGCCCTTGTGTTTGTCATTGCAGGTATCGCCTTCAAAATCTCCGCTGTACCCTTCCACCAGTGGACTCCAGACGTTTACGAAGGTTCACCCACCCCCGTAGTTGCCTTCCTTTCCGTGGGTTCAAAAGCCGCAGGATTTGCCATCGCCATTCGTTTACTGGCCACCGCTTTCAACCCCATGGGCGAACAATGGCAATTCATTTTTACCGCCCTTGCCATCCTTAGTATGGTACTCGGAAACGTGGTTGCTTTGGCTCAAACTAGCATGAAAAGAATGTTAGCCTATTCCTCCATCGGTCAAGCAGGGTTTGTAATGATTGGTTTAGTAGCCGACTCCCAGGCAGGATATTCTAGTATGATATTCTATCTCTTTATCTACCTATTCATGAACCTTGGGGCATTTACCTGTGTAATTCTCTTTGCCCTCAGAACAGGTACTGATAAAATTAGTGATTATGCAGGATTATATCAAAAAGATCCCCTCCTCACCCTTGGTTTAAGCCTCTGCCTACTCTCCCTCGGCGGTATTCCCCCCTTGGCTGGATTTTTTGGTAAAATTTACATTTTCTGGGCAGGATGGCAAAGTGGGCTTTATGGCTTAGTTTTAACGGCGCTCGTCACCAGTGTAATTTCTATTTACTACTATATCCGAGTGGTAAAAATGATGGTAGTAAAAGAACCTCAAGAAATGTCCGAAGTGGTCAAAAGATACCCCCCAGTGCGCTGGAATCTTCCCGGTATGCGTGCCATGCAAGTATCCCTAGTATTATTGGTGGTTGCAACTTCTTTGATTGGTATTCTCTCTAATCCTGTGGTTACTGTGGCTAATAATTCTGTGATTAGTAGTTCTGTATTAGAAAGTGCGATCGCACCTAATCAAGTCATAAACGATATTGCCATCAACAAATAAGCTAAGAGAATTTTTTTCTTGTCAAAGTTTCTATTAATTCTATTAATAAGTGGGGTTGATTTAGCCGTCAGCCTCACTTTTTTTATTACCATTGCCCATTGCCTATTCCCCATTGCCTCACTTGATTTTTGAGGGACTAATCTATGCTAAAATAGCATTAATTTCGTGACTCAAAATATATATGACCTCCATCCAAGAACGCATTGTACCAACCAATCTAACCAGTGAAATGTCAAACTCTTACCTAGAGTACGCCATGAGCGTTATTGTAGGTAGGGCTTTGCCCGATGCAAGAGATGGTTTAAAACCAGTTCACCGTCGTATTCTCTACGCCATGTATGAACTAGGACTAACCCCCGAAAGACCTTTTCGTAAGTGTGCAAGGGTTGTGGGGGAAGTCTTGGGTAAATACCATCCCCACGGTGATTCTGCGGTATATGATGCCCTTGTGAGGATGGCTCAAGATTTTTCCATGCGAAATCCTTTGATTAATGGTCATGGTAACTTTGGCAGTGTGGATAATGATCCCCCCGCTGCCATGCGTTACACAGAGTGCCGTTTACAGTCTTTGGCTACCAACGGACTTTTAAGAGATATTGAAGCCGAAACCGTTGATTTTATTGATAACTTTGATGGCTCTCAACAAGAACCTGTGGTGTTACCTGCTAGGGTACCTCAACTATTGTTAAATGGTACAACGGGCATTGCAGTAGGGATGGCAACCAATATCCCTCCCCACAACCTCGGAGAATTGATTGATGGTACTATCGCCATGATTCACAATCCCGAAATTACTGACATTGAATTAATGCAGTATATCCCCGGTCCTGATTTTCCCACAGGGGCACAAATTTTAGGCAGACAAGGGATAAAAGAAGCCTACACCACGGGCAGAGGTTCTGTAACCATGCGAGGGGTAGCTGGTATTGAAACTATTTCCCAACGGGGGAGACAGGATAGGGAAGCTATTATCGTTACGGAGTTGCCTTATCAAACTAACAAAGCCTCTTTAATTGAAAAAATTGCTGATTTAGTTAACGATAAAAAAATTGATGGTATCTCTGACATTAGGGATGAGAGCGATCGCAACGGAATGCGCATTGTTATAGAATTAAAAAGAGATGCTTATGCAAGGGTAGTATTAAACAACCTCTACAAACAAACCACCATCCAAAGCAACTTCGGTTGTAATATGTTGGCATTGGTAGGTAACGAACCCCAACTACTCACCCTCAGAAAATTCCTCCAAGTCTTCCTCGATTTTCGGGTAGAAGCCATCACCCGCCGTACCCAATACCGTCTCCGTAAGGCAGAAGAAAGGGATCATATTTTACAGGGGTTATTAATTGCGCTCGGTAACTTAGATGCCGTCATTCGTCTCATCCGCAGTGCCGCCGATACCGCTTCGGCTAAACAACAATTAGTCGATGATTTATCCCTCTCCGAGTTTCAGGCAGACGCTATCTTACAAATGCAACTAAGAAGACTTACTGCCCTAGAAGCCGAGAAAATAGAAGCTGAACACCAAGACTTATTAACCCAAATCACCGATTTACGGGATATTCTCGAGCGTAGAGAAAGAATCGATGCCATCATCGAAGAAGAATTAACTGAAATCAAAACTATCCATGCCACCCCCCGCCGTACGGAAATCATCCAAGGGGATGGAGATTTAGTGGATATTGATTTAATTGCCAATGAGCAAGTAGCCATTATTTTAACCGAGCAAGGTTACTTAAAGAAAATGCTGGTTAGTACCTTTGAGGCTCAAAACCGAGCGACAAGGGGTAAAGCAGGGGCAAAAATGAAGGAAAATGACGAGGTACAACACTTTTTGACGGGGTGTGAACATGATACCATCCTTTTCTTTAGCGATCGCGGCGTGGTATATGCCCTCAGTGCCTATCAAATCCCCTCAAGTTCTCGTAATGCAAGGGGGATGCCCATCATTCAGATGTTGCCCATCTCCTCGGAGGAAAAAATCACCTCAATTTTAGCAGTAAGTGAGTTTACAGATCATGAATACTTGGTCATGTTAACCCAAAATGGCTTTATCAAAAAAACCGCCCTGTCTGCCTTTGCTAATATTCGCAGTAACGGCCTTATTGCCATTTCCCTCGCTGAAGGGGATGAGTTGCGCTGGGTGCGTCTAGCCACCGCAGAAGATAGCATCTTAATTGGCTCTCGTCGGGGTATGGCTATCCATTTCCACGCTGATAATGATCAATTACGCCCCCTCAGTCGTACGGCAAAAGGGGTAAAATCCATGAAGCTACGGAAAGGCGATCAATTAATTAGTATGGATATTATTCCTTCTCAGGTGGTGGCTACCATTGGGGAAGCGGATGATAATGAGCCTGATAATGACACCGATGAGGAATTAACCAATGATACTGCTAAAGATGCTCCTTGGGCCTTGGCGGTTACCACTAGCGGTTATGGTAAAAGAGTTCCTGTTTCTCAGTTTAGGCTACAAAGAAGGGCTGGTTTGGGTTTGAGGGCTATTCGTTTCCGTAAATCCACCGAAGAATTAGCGGCTTTGCATATCGTTAACCCTGATGATGAGTTTATGATTATTACCACAAGGGGTATTATTATTCGTTGTGATGTTAATGCGGTTTCCCTCCAATCCCGTAATGCTAGTGGGGTAAGGGTGCAGAAATTAGACGGGGACGATGCGATCGCGGCTGTAGCCCTCGTACCTCCTGCTAGTGAGGAAACCACGGAGGAAATGGCCTCGGCAATGGATGATGAGTAATTTGGATTATAGTGATTGTATTTTTTTTAATAAACCTATAGATTTTTATAACCTGAAATATACCTCTTTTGTCAATTTTTCTTAGTAGCATAAGTTTTCGGACACTGACAAAAGATGGATATATTCTATAAACTATTTGGTATTAATTTCTGAGAGTAAAATTAAATCAGATAACAAAATAAAAACACCTTCTCATTTATAGTCACTTCAATTAAGATTGAGACATGTTACTTGTTTTAAAGCCTTGCAAAATAAGTATTGTGTCATTCTATAGCTCTTCATTACAATTTTGATTAATTATAACTACCAGTGATTTCAATCAATTGGACCATAATACCTAACTTTCTGGTGTCATTATTAAAACCTACAGCCTCAGGAGATATTGGTGTTAAAATCTTTAGGGTTAAATCCAAACAATTACTCTGCTGAATTAGTGCTACCGGAATAGTTAGCGTTTTTGAAGAATTAATACTTTTACTGAAAGAGTATGTCCATTGAGTTAGTGGTTTGCCAGCAATCAATATATCAATAATTTGTTGGGGATGTCGTTCATGGAGAAAAGGAACAGCAGTAATTTTTACTTGTATGTTTGAGTGTTTTTGAGAAATTATCGAATCTAAAGGAATAGAAAGGTTTGCTTCTGTACCGTCTGTCCAAGTTCCAATAGTTTCTGGCAATGACCAATCTCCTGATAAATAATCTCTTGATTTTAAGTCATCGGAAGTTAATCTTATTTTTAAATCTTGTTTTTTGATGAACTTAAATATTTGACGACTTGGATGATTTTGTGAATATCGATTCTTTTTACCGCCCAAAGAATCACAATCAAAATCATAGGAATAAGCTAAATTATAAATAGCAGATTCGTTAGGAAAGAGATAGTTACTGATTCCTACATTGTCCAAATATTTTTTGTCTTGAATGGCTATGGTGGGATAAATATCACTAGCATATTCAAACAATGGTAAATTACTTTGTAGTTGAGACATTTGAGTTTCTATATATAAAACTCCATCATCTTCCAAAAGATTTTTGAGTTTTTTTATAGAAGTAAAAACGTCTTCTAAATGATACAGTACACCAAAGAAAAAAATGACATCATAACGTTTATTGAAGTCATAATTACGAAAATCGGCAGTTATAATTTCTATATCAACATTCCAAATTTTACTTATGTATTTTAAATTTTTTGGCCAAGTTTCCCAATTCTTATCAACAGAGGTAACTTCCGAAGCACCTGCCATAGATGCGGCAATGGAAAAAAAGCCATCATTAGCACCAATATCTAAAACCTTTTTTCCCTTTAAACCACCGCTATTATCGATTTGCAGTGCGTTCCACATTTGAAATTGTAATTCCTGATCTTCGTGGCAACTTCTAATGCGATCTCCATTTGGTAAAGGAATACTATGCCACCAAATTCTTGAGTTATTGGGAGAGTTAATAAATTGTTGAATTTTATTCTCAAAAAAGGAATTCATTTTTTGTTGATTAAATTAATAAAATGGTTGAATCTATTCATTATTATATAACTAGCTCACAAAAATATGTGAGAGTTTTAGCATAATATTTATTGGAACTGCAAGACTTTGTTTCATTAGATTCTGTCAGTCGTTTTTTCTAAGTTTAATTCATAAAAATAAAGGGCAACGGGCTTGTTAAAAGCGATAAAATAATCGGGATCTTGGGGAGATAAATAAACGGCGGTATATTGCTTGGCTTTGATATGATTAGCATCGATCAAATTATATTTTGTTGTGGTTTCGACAAAGTTAACGTAGATATTCCCGGGGCGACGAAAAAATTGTCTGGTAATTTCGCTGGTAATAAATTCTTTTTGGTTAATGGTTTCTTGTTTTCTTCCTACTACGGTGGAAATTAGTTCATTTTCTTCACTAAATTTGGTTATTTGTTCGGTGGAATTTTTCTGATTTATTATTACTTGTTTGACGTTATTTTCTCCTAAGTAAGCCTGTGCGATCGCCCTTGCATTAAAACTACGATCCGCAATAATTGCTTCACTTGTATTAATTTTTGTGGGTAAAAATACATCAGAATTATTATTAATAATAGTGGAAATAAACTTCACAGGAAAAGTAATTTTTTTATCTATATAGTCACTATTTTGTGAAAAACCTGGGGTCTCAAATTCTGGAGCGAAGGGGGCTATCTGTTCTTTTAAAATATTAGTTACTAGCCAATCTCCTTCAAACCAAAGGGGATAAATTAATTCTTGTTCTGGAGATGGTAATGATATTTGATTATTCCAATTAGGATAATTATCAATTCTGTTTTCTAGGTTTTCTGCTAAGGCAGGATAAGTATTAATTAATAAACTTGTGAGTATTAAACAACAAAAAAGTAACAATTTAGCTATAATATTGAACATTATGTAGATAGATAATATAAGATGTTTTATAATTTTAACTTAGAATAATTGACTTGAATTTACTAAACTTTAGTTAATATTTTTAACTAATTATAAATACTATTTTATGACGAAAATTATCTTATGATTTATTTTGAGTACGAAATATTGTAAAATTAATCATATCTTAGTCATAATTATATTTATGAGTAAAATATTAGTTGTTGAAAATGAGCAAAAATTAATTAAGTTTTTGCAAGAAGGATTAAAATATCAAGGTTACGAAGTGATTGTAGCCGAAGATGGGGTAATTGGTTTAACCATGGCTAGGGAATCTCGGCCAGATTTGATTATCATTGATGGTATTTTACCAGGTTTATCGGGGTTAGAAGTATCCCGTCGTTTAAGATTAAGCGGTGAAAGAGTGCCCATAATTCTGTTAAGCGCCCAGGATGAAATTAATGATAGGGTGGCAGGATTGGATGCGGGGGTTGATGATTATTTGGTTAAGCCTTTTAGTATTGAAGATTTATTGATTAGGTTAAAGGCTTGTTTACGCCGTAGTAATGAAGATGACCCAGATTTATTACGGTTTCTTGATCTTAGCTTAAATCGTCGCACTCGAGAAATAAAAAGGGGCGATCGCACCATAGAACTAACCGCAACGGAGTATGATTTACTAGAGTATCTTATCTCCAATTCTAGGGAAGTGTTAACCCGTGAACAAATATTACAAAGGGTTTGGGGTTATAACTTTGGGGGAGACTCCAACATCATCGAAGTTTATGTACGCTACTTACGTTTAAAGTTAGAAGCTAACAAAGAAAAAAGATTAATCCAAACCGTTAGGGGAGTGGGTTACGTTTTAAAAGAATAAGCCACAATTGACAATAAATCATTGAACGTTAACAATAAAACAATAAGAGATAATTAAAAATTACTCCCATTAAAGACACTCCCAAAACTGTTAAATATGAATAAACAACCTAAAATAATTGTATTAGACGATGACCCCACAGGTTCTCAAACCGTCCATAGTTGCTTATTATTAATGCAGTGGGATGTAGATACCCTCCGAGATGGCTTACGGGATGAATCCCCCATTTTCTTTATCCTCACCAACACTAGGGCATTAAATCCCCAAGAAGCTCAACGCACTACCCAAGAAGTATGTCGTAATCTCAAAAGTGCGATCGCCCTTGAAAACATCGAAGAATACGTCATCGTCAGTCGCTCAGACTCTACCCTAAGGGGGCATTATCCCATCGAAACCGATACCATTGCCCAAGAATTAGGAGATTTTGACGCTCATTTTCTCATCCCAGCCTTTTTTGAAGGGGGCAGAATTACCCGCCATAGCACCCATTATCTCATCATCGATGGAGTAGAAACCCCCGTCCATGAAACAGAATTCGCCCAAGACTCAGTATTTGGTTATAGTTACAGCTATTTACCCGACTACGTCAACGAAAAAACTAAGGGAAAAATAAAACCAGAAGAAGTGCAATGCTTCCTATTAGAAGACATTAGAAAAGGCACTCAAGAAAGACTCAGAAAACTAAATCATAATCAGTGTTGTGCCGTTGATGCCGAAAAACAAAGCGACTTAGATAAATTCGCCCAAGACTTACTCACCGTTGCCAGAGAAGGGAAAAAATTTCTTTTCCGTAGTGCCGCTAGTATCTTAACCTCCCTTGCAGGGGTAGGCAAACAGCCCATCGAAGCTGAAAATATGGGTAAATATAAACCCACCGATAACACTGGAGTTATTTTAGTCGGTTCTCACGTAAAAAAAACCACCCAACAACTAAATCAATTATTACAACAACCCGAAATCATAGGTATCGAAATAGACGTAGTATTACTGCGAGATAATCCCAACTCTCGACAGGAAATCATTACCCAAGCCCTAGAAAAAGTCAACCAAGCCCTATCAAACAGTAAAACTCCTGCCATTTATACCAGCAGAGAAGAATTAACCTTTGCCGACATCGCCACCCGTTTAGAATTTGGGAAACAAGTATCTAGCCTCTTAATGGAAATTGTCAAAGGATTACCCCAAGACATCGGCTTTTTAATCAGTAAAGGGGGAATTACTTCCAATGATGTTTTAAGTGATGGTTTAAGCCTCAAAGAAGCCCGACTACTCGGGCAAATATTACCAGGATGCTCAGTAATTACTACCCCCCCTAATCATAGTTTATTTCCTAATCTGCCTGTGGTTTTATTCCCCGGTAACGTGGGAGATAAGGATGGTTTAGTTACAGCTTATAAGCGTTTGAATGGTTAAATTCCTCACAAGCCCCGATGCTTACCCAACTGGTGGCACCGTCTTGGAAATGTTCTTTTTTCCAGATAGGGGCGTTGTGTTTGAGGGTATCTATGGCATAGCGACAGGCTTCAAAGGCTTCTGCACGGTGGGGGCAACCTACGGCTACTAATACACTGATTTCACCGATGCTTAATTTACCGATACGATGATGAATGATGATTGTTTTTGTGTCTTTCCATTGGCTGTAAATGCGATCGCAAATTGACCGAAAAATATTAATTGCCATGGGTTCATAGGCTTGATACTCTAAATATGTAACCGGCTTACCTTCGGTTTGATTACGCACAGTGCCACTCATAACAACCACTGCCCCATTATCGGGGCATTCTGCCAATTGATAAACCTCGGAAATAGATAAAGGTGCGAAACTTATTTTCAGGGATTCTGAATGGTGGGCTATTGTTTGGGATAATTGTGCCATAGATGATTGATATTAATTAACCTGAGTTTAAGATTTGTCAGTATGGTTAGGTTACAGGGGATGGGGAGTGGAGGGGATGGGGAGTAAGGGTAAAATAGTTCAATTATTCATTGTCAATTATTCACGCCTTTACAAGACTATAAATTTTATCCCGAACTCAGATTAATTAAAAATTAATTTTTTCTAATACTTTTTTAGTGGAAACCACATGATTATTTAATCCTAATTTTTGAGCAGGAATTCCCAAAGCTAAACCAATTAATTGGGGTAAGTGTAAAATCGGAATATCTAATTTTTGCCCAACTACCCTCGCCACTTCTGGTTGTCGAGAGTCTAGGTTTAGATGACACAACGGGCAAGGGGTAACAATACAATCAGCGCCCTTAGCCATGGCATCAAGAAGGTTATTCCCCGCCATCATAAAAGATTGTTTAGTGGCATAACTAGAAAGGGGCCAACCACAACATTTTATCCTACCATCATAATATACAGGGGTAGCACCTAATACTTTAAAAACATCTTCCATGGATTGAGGATTAAAGGGATTATCGAAAGGGAGGTTTTTTTGTACCCTCAAAAGATAACAACCATAAAAAGAAGCACATCTCAAACCTTTTAAGGATTTAGTAACTTTTTTTTGGAGGGCATCTAAACCATAATCACTAATTAAAGCCCAAAGGATGTGTTTTACCTCTGTGCTACCTTGATAGGGGGAACAATTTTCTTTACTTAAAAAGCCATTGATTTCCTGTAGATAAGCGGGATTATTTTTTTTAGCGTCTTTAAGTCTTTCATCCACATGACCAATGACCCCTTGACAGGTGCTACAGTGGGTAAGTAAGGGTAAATTGAGAGACTCTGCTAGGGCAATATTACGGGCATTAACCGAATCTTCTAATAGGTTCGAGTCTTCTTTAAAAGTACCTGAGCCACAGCAGGAGGCTTTTTTTAGTTCGATTAGTTCAATTTCTAGGGTTTTGCTAATGGCTTTGGTTGATGTATCTAATTCTCGACAAGCCCCCTGGGCAACACAACCGGGAAAGTAGGCATAGCGAAGCATGATGATTTTTGATGATGGTGAGTTGTTCTATGCTCTATTTTGACTTATTTATTTCGCTTTTTTGAGGGGCTTTGCAATATTTCTTAATCTAACATTTAGTTTGAGTATGAGGGATGCGGAGTTGGGGTGATAATAGTTTAATTATTTATTGTCAATTTTCCATTGTTTAAACGGTGGGGCAACTGCAAAGATACAATCTATTTATAACGAATTATCCGAACTAGATATAAAATCAGCAACGCCCCAAATATTATTGAGCCTTAAATAATAAACTTCCTTTTTGTTGTTGTATGGGAAGGGTATCAATGATGTTGGTTTGGGCGCAATATTTTAAATCATCCACCAAGTTGAGTCTTAATAATCTTTGTCCGTGACTAGCGAAGGTAAATAATTTTACTAAATCTTTTTGCCATTGTTGGTAAAGGGCGATCGCACTTATAACCTCATCATTACCAATCATCTCAATATTATAGTCCTCAATAAGCCTAGAGGCGATCGCCCCAGCACAAACAGTATCCTCAAGGGAATAACCCCCCTCCCAACCAGAGCCCACCAACCAGACATTTTCAGGGTTTTTACCAGCTAAAAAATCCACCACAGCACCCAAATTAATCATCGCCCCAGTAACCACCACATTAGCATCTTGCACCCTCTGTAACGCCCTAGTGCCATTGGTTGTGCTAATAAATAATTGCTTATCCTTAACCACCTGAGGAGTACAATCTAGGGGAGAATTACCCATATCACAAGACTCTACCTTTTTTCCGCCCCTTTCCCCTAATCTCAATCTTTTATCCGACGACAAAGACTCACTTTCTGTCAACAATAAATTAATATCACTAAAAGCCCTTACCGACTCAGCCCCTGCACTTAAAGCCGTAGCAATAGTCGTAGTCGCCCGAAGTACGTCAATAACCACCGCACAATCAGGAATTTGACCTTCAGGGGTTGACTCAGGGGTATGATAAACAGAAATTTTCACAATAATTATTTTACCTATACTTTCACAACCTGCAATTATATATCACCAAGGCAATTTCCACGAACAAAAAAACCACCCATCAGGGGCAATAAATACCCCTATCAATGTGCCTAAATATTGCGCATCCTAGCACTATTACGAGAGCGAGGAGAAGGGGGAGTTTGTAAAGGTTGATTACCCATATTTTGTGCCTCCCTTTGTTTCGCCTTAGCCGCACTACGACGCAACGCCTGTAAACGCTCCTCATATTTCTTGCGTTGATTACGTTTAGGAGTTTGCTCAATTAATGTTTTAAGGGCGCTGCCCAAACTCTGATAAGCATTCTTTAAAGAATAACCAAAGCGAGTGGCCAACAAAATCGCCTTTTCATCAGCTTCAATGGCATCCTTGAGATTTTTCTCACCATTATTTTTTTGCCAAAGACGATAACCCGAAATACCACACAACGACAAAGCTAACAATAACAATAAACCATCCTGCACCCACAATTCACCCACAGCGCCCCCTAAACCAATGGCAAGGGCTGCCATTTCCCATCCTTCTTTGGGAATAGTATCATTTTGAATTCTTGCTACCTCATGCCAAAACATTAAATTTCGTTGATCAATAGCTAAGTTTTCCCACTTTGCTAAATCAATTTGGATTTCTACCTCATCCTTGCCCAATTCTTCACTACGGATTAAGGGAGGATTAACTTCAGTGGAAGATTCTACCATTACCCAGCTTTGTAATTCAGGAGGTAAGAGGGTTTTTAATCTTCTTAATTCATTCATTTCTGCTCTGGCGGAGGAAGTTGTGTAAGAAGTCATATAATTATTTTACTTAACTATTCACTATATTGTGATCTTGTTGATCTTATTCTATGGTAGTCTGATTTTAATTTGAGTTGCTAGATTTTAACATGGAACGTGGTTTATTTTGGTTACCTTTATTAATCCTTTTCTTTTGGTTGGCTTGGAGTGGTAAAAATGAATACCAGAAATTGGAAAATTATAAAGTTTGGGCAGAAAATTTTGATAAATCTAAATACGATATTTATGCGGTTTTAGGTAAAAAAGGTAACTTGATTACTTGGGGTAAACCAACGGCTAAGGGAATAATTAACACCATTACATTTTCTTTAGATGATATTGTTCAAATCAATCTAGTGGATAAAAATCAGGTTGCTTTGGACTCGAATTTATCAGAGAAACAAGAGGCAAATATACAGTTTATTACTCAGGAAAATCAGTCTATTATAGTTCCTTTTACTCAGGGTACTATGGCTCAGGAATGGTGTAAATATTTGCAAAAATTTAAAAATAATATTCCCTAACCTAGATTCTTTTTTCAAGGCTTATGTCATATATCAAAAGATGTATTGATAATCTCCAATTTCTTTCTAAAAGTAGATTTGTTGATGGTTACTCAGAATAAAACAAAGTAATTCGTTATGTTGACAGGTTAAAATTATTGTAAATTAATATTATGACTGTTTAAAAAAACTTGTGAGTATGTGACTCAGAGAGAAAAACAAATTATTTTGAGGTTTCCTATGGATTTTTTTAAGGAAATCTTTTCGGTAAACAGATATTTATAAAAGTACACTATTTAGGGATCGAGGAGTTTTGTAAATTGGATACACAAAAAGAAAGAATTTTAGTTGTTGATGATGAAGCTAGTATTAGACGAATTCTGGAAACTCGTTTATCAATGATTGGTTATGATGTGGTAACCGCCGCGGATGGGGAAGATGCGATCGCAACTTTCCACGAAACCCAACCCGATTTGGTAGTATTAGACGTAATGATGCCTAAATTAGACGGTTATGGAGTATGTCAAGAGCTACGTAAAGAATCAGACATCCCCATCATCATGTTAACAGCTCTAGGAGACGTTGCCGACCGTATCACAGGTCTTGAATTAGGCGCTGATGATTATGTTGTCAAACCCTTTTCACCTAAGGAATTAGAAGCTAGAATTCGCTCTGTATTGAGAAGGGTAGATAAGGATGGCGTAGCTGGTATTCCTAGCTCTGGGGTTATTTCTGTCAATTCTATTCGCATTGATACCAACAAAAGACAGGTTTATAAAGGAGATCAACGAATTCGCCTCACAGGCATGGAATTTAGTCTATTAGAATTACTGGTGAGCAAATCTGGAGAACCTTTTTCCCGCTCCGAAATTCTCCAAGAAGTATGGGGTTATACCCCCGAACGTCATGTGGATACTAGGGTTGTTGATGTCCATGTTTCCCGTTTACGGGCTAAATTAGAGGAAGATCCTAGTAATCCTGAACTAATTTTAACCGCCAGAGGTACAGGATATTTATTTCAACGTATCCTAGAGCCAGGGGAAAAACGGGCTTCGGCTGGTAGTTAATATTTACTTTTTAATAATAATTATTGTTCTAAGGTATTAAAAAATTGATAAAGTAAATATTTGATTATTTTAGACTATTTAATGATATTAAGAATTATTATTAACTCTTTATAATGGGGGGTATAGACCCCTTAAAACTACCATAATAAGAAGTTTTGTCAATGTACATACCAAAAAATTGTACTAAACCCGTAAATAAAAATATACCTTAGTTCAATTTATTGAACGATAAACTGTTAGCCTCGTAATTCATTGCAAGGGAAGTGATTCTGACTAAATTAATAATCTAAAATTAAGATTCTTAAGAATAAAAAAATAATGCCAGAAAAAAATAAGTCTTCAGAAAATAGCCTTCTAAAAAATTTACCCTTAATCGCTGGTATTTTAGGGGGAACTTTACTGATGATAAATCGTTTAGTTACTCCTACATTATTAGACTCTCAAGCTCGTTCTGATGCCTTAGGAATCATTTTATGTGCC
Source organism: Cyanobacterium stanieri LEGE 03274 (assembly GCF_015207825.1). Lineage (NCBI taxonomy): Bacteria > Bacillati > Cyanobacteriota > Cyanophyceae > Chroococcales > Geminocystaceae > Cyanobacterium > Cyanobacterium stanieri. The sequence goes on along the minus strand of NZ_JADEWC010000004.1, from coordinate 139,897 downwards.
ATGCTATTATTAACCAGTATTTTGGCTAGACAAATCAACCCCGAACCTCCTCAAAGTGTTGTTTTAGAAGGACAAGAAGGCTTTGAATTAAGGGAAGATTTATCAGAAAATCTTAAGACAGAATTAGCTTGGGCAAGTCATTTAATTTTGAGTAATACGGTTACTAAATCAGTTATTATTTATTATCAAGATAAAACCCTATTAAGACGGGGTATTTTAGGAACTCAAAAAGATGTAAAAGTGGGTCAAATTGTCGAAAGAGTCATTAAAACTCATAAGCCTATTTATCTTGTAGATTTAAAACATTACCCAGGTAAAATAGAGTTTAATTATTTTCCTGAAAATGTTCAAGGTTTAATTTGTTTACCTTTGAATGATTGTGGTGTGATGATGGTAGCGACTAATATTCCTCGTAGTTACACCAAACAGAATGAAAATTGGATTAATGGTATTAGTGCTAAAGTTGCTCTGACTCTGGAAAAAGAGTTTAAATTATAGTTTCATTTTTCTGGGGAATGATTACTTTTTAATGGATAGAAAATAGATGGAAAAAGTTAAGATTGTGGTAGCACAACCATAGTATTAATAGGCTGTGCATTCCTTTTCAGGATTACGCTTGAGCGTCAAGATTAATAAAACTTTCTAGGGCTTCTATCATACTAGGAGGCCATCTTCTGACTTCCCGCAACCAATCCAAATCCTTGTAACGGCTATCCATACCCACAGTGGCAACCCAGTTGCTTTCTGCTTCCCCTTGTTTACCATTTTCCCAGAGGGCGGCGGTGAGGGCGGCACGCATATCGGGAAACATTGGATATTTACGAACGATGTTGCGCATTTTTCTGAGGGCATCTTCTTTTCTGCCTAATTCGTAAAGGGCGAGGGATTCGTTAGCCCCTGCAAAGGCAAAGTTAGGAGCGATTTCTGTGGCTTTGTGGTACAATTCTACGGCGGTTTCCCAGTTTTTAAGTCCTGCGTTAGCATTACCAAGGTTATTGTATGCCATGGCATCGTTAGGATCTAATTCTAATACTTTATTGTAATCTGCGATCGCCCTTTGATATTCCCCTAAACCTTCGTAGGCAGTACCACGATTAAGATAAGGATCGGGGGCATCGGGTGCTAAGATAATAGATTGGTTGTAATCTGCGATCGCCTCTTGTAACTTATTCTGACTCACAAGGGAATTACCACGATTACTCCACACCGCAGGATTGGTAGGAAAAGCCTCAATTAACTGCGTCCAGTATTCTTGAGCCTTGACAAAATCACCTTTTTGGGTGGCTTCTATGGCTTTTTGAGCAATGGCTTCTCCCTGTGCTAATTGCTCTTCGGTGATAGTAATTTGCTCTTGGGCAAAGGCAGGAGAAGGAGAAATCCAAGCCAAACACAAGATTAAAATAGCGACAATAATTGATTTAAACATATAACATTGAAATTGCGAATTTAATAACTACTATATCCGAAATTAGGGAACGGGAATGGGTAATGGTGATAATATTTTTATACCTCAATCTTGAGTGTAACTAAATTAATTTTCATACTACAAGCCCCGCAAATCCAATCTTTTTGCCCCGAAATTTCCTATAATTTAACCATGGAAAAAATCAGCCTTCACCCCGACACCATCAATGAAGTAAAAGAAAAAATCGACCTAGTAGAAATCGTTTCTGACTACGTAGTTTTACAAAAGAAAGGGAGAGAATTTAGCGGTTTATGTCCTTTCCATGACGAAAAAAGCCCTAGTTTTACCGTTAGCCCTACCAAACAACTTTACTACTGTTTTGGTTGCGGTGCGGGGGGTGGAGCGATTAAATTTTTGATGGACATTAATAAACAGTCTTTTAAAGAAGTAGTATTAAACCTTGCCCATCGTTATCAAATTCCTGTTAAAAGTTTAGCTCCTGAACAACAAAAAGAAATTCAAAAACAGCTTTCTTTGAGGGAACAATTATACGAAATTTTGGCAGTAGCTTGTAATTTTTATCAGCACAGTTTAAGGCAAAAAGAAGGAGAAGAAGCCTTAAAATATTTATTTGAAAAAAGAGAATTATCAGAAGAAACAATCCAAGAATTTAAATTAGGATATGCCCCCAATAATTGGGAAACTCTTTATAATTATTTAGTGGAAATCAAAAATTATCCTGTGATGTTAGTTGCCCAAGCGGGATTAATTAAAAAAAGAAATAAGGGAGATGGATATATTGATTATTTTCGTAATCGTTTAATGATTCCCATTATGGATAAAGAAGGTAGAGTAATAGCTTTTGGGGCAAGAAGTCTTGATGATAGTTTACCTAAATATTTAAATTCCCCTGATACGGAATTATTTTCTAAAAGTAGAACTTTATTCGCCCTTGATAAGGCAAAAAAAACCATTGTTAAAGAGGATAAAGCCATAGTGGTAGAAGGATATTTCGATGCGATCGCCCTTCACCGTTATAATATAAAAAATGCCGTAGCGGTGTTAGGTACAGCTTTAACCGAAAACCATGTAAAACTCCTTTCCCGTTACACTGAATCGAAAGAAATTATTGTTAATTTTGATGCTGATAAAGCAGGATTAAAAGCCACAGAAAGAGCCATTAAGGAAGTAGAAAATCTCATTTATTCAGGGCAAATGAAATTAAAAGTTGTTAATATTCCTGATGGTAAAGATGCCGATGAGTTTTTAGCCACAGGAAAAGAAGCCACAGAAAAATATTTAACTTTGATGCAAAATGCCCCTTTATGGTTAGATTGGCAAATACAACAAATAGTAAATACTCGGAATTTACAAGAAAGTGCTGACTTTGAATTAGGATTTCAAAGTATTGTGAGATTATTAAAAAAAATTAGTAAAGATTCCACCAAAGATTATTATTTATCATCCTGTGCCGAGTTATTAAGCCGTGGTAGAAGTAAATTTAATAACCCTAATAGTCAGGAATTTAAAAGAATTTATCAGAGTTTACAGACTGCTACTAAAACTTATAATCAGAAAAAAAACTCCCGTAATATTAGTAGTTATTTAAGTAAAACATCAGAAAATATTAAAATAGAGGAAGCAGAATTTTTAATCTTATTAATTTATATTCATACTCCCAGATATAGAGAACCAATAATTGATTTATTAGATGAAAAAGATTTAGTGTTTACTTACAAACCCTATCGCTTTTTATGGCAGCAAATCCACAATTTAAATATACAACAACTAGAACAAGACACCAATAATAATTTACTGTTAATGTTACAGGAAAATATGAATATTCCCCCTGAAATGTCCACCATCCTAAATCCTATCTTATATCCCACCGAAAATATTAGTCAAAGATTGTTTGCCCCTGAAGCTAATGTTCAAAGTGCGATCGCCTCTCTTGAATCCATTAAACTAGAAAAATATAAACAATATTGTCAACAACAAATTCCCCAACTAGAAAAAGATAATGACATACAAAAAATACACCACTTTTATCAAGAAATAATTACCACAGAAAAGCAACTACAAGAATTAAAAAATATGCGATTTCAAACCCCAGAAAATTAGACCTAAAAATATAAATTAAGCCACTATATGAATAATATATGATATAAAGTCGTCCTGAAGGCCAAGGTTTTAAACCCAGTAATTTTGATTTGACGACGAGGTTTTAATACTAAATCAAAATATACCTTAGTTCAATTTATTGAACGATAAACTGTTAGCCTTGTAATTCATTGCAAGGCGAGTAATGATATATTTTCTAAGTCGGATTTGGTATAAACCCAATTTTTTTGATAAACCTAGAATTCCCAGACATAATATAATCTTGTGATATAAAATACACCGTACAGAGTAAACAAATAAAATTAATTAACAAAGATATTCAAACAATTAACCCTAGTTCAATTTATTGAAAGTTAACTGTTAGCCGTGTAATTTATCACACAGTGGGTGATGTAAATTTTACTAATTGGATTTGATATGATTTGCCCATTGCCCATTCTTCTCCAATCTGATTCAGTGCTTAACAGTTAAAAAATGCGAAAATCAATGAAAAAATATTCCCTTATCGTCATTTGTGGTGCCACCGCCAGTGGAAAATCATCCCTCGCCCTCAAAATAGCCCAGACATTAAACAGTATCATCATCAGCGCCGACTCTCGGCAAATATACCAAGAATTTAACATCGGCACCGCCAAACCCACCTCCCAAGAGCAAAAAATTATCCCCCATCACCTCATCGATATTTGCCACCCCACCGAAACCCTTACCCTTGCAGACTACCAAGAAAAAGCCCAAACCCTCATCCAACAAAATCATCACCTTCCCCCCCTTTTAGTAGGTGGCACAGGATTATATATAAAATCCATCACCAAAGGGCTAAAAATTCCCCGCGTCGCCCCCCAACCCCAACTAAGACAACAACTAACCGACTATGATCAAAAACAACGGTATTCTATGTTAAAACAAGTGGATAACGAAGCTACCAAAAAAATTCACCCTAACGATGAAACTAGAACCATTAGAGCCTTAGAGGTTTATTATGTCACAGGAAAACCCATTTCCCAACAACAGGGAGAAGCGCCCCCATCTTATCCCATCCTCCAGATAGGCTTACATTGTGACAGCGAAATGAGTCGTCGAAGAATCAACCAGCGCACCTTAACCATGCTAGAAGAAGGATTGGTAGAAGAAGTAGAAACTTTGATAGCAAAATATGGCGCTGACTTGCCTTTACTCAATACCCTTGGCTATGGGGAAATTAAGCAATATTTATTGGGCAATATATCCTTAGATGAAGCAAAGGAGTTGATTGTTACCCATACCTGCCAGTTTGCCAAAAGACAAAGAACTTGGTTTAATGCTTACCCTCAGATTAATTGGTTTAATGCCGATAGCCCTGATTTATTTGCACAGGTGATGAGATTAATTGAAGAATAACTTCTCTGGCAAATTACCAATCCTCCCCTATTTTTTGGAGAGGAAATTAATTCAACATTAAACTAAATCTTTTTTTTATTACCAAATAGAACACCACTGCCAAGAACAAATATACTGCCAAAAATGATGCTCGGTTCAGGAGTTGTAGTTATATTGCCAAATCTAAAGGTAATTGTATCAGCACCATTATTAAAGCCCGATTCATAAGTACCAGGAATAATACCCAAATCAGCAAAGGTTGTATTGTTAAAAATCATCGTACCAGTTAAAGGATCTCCACTGCTATACTCTGAATCGAGGTAGATGGTATTACCACTAGCAACAATAGAAAAAAAGCCTGATACGCTACTAGGAGAAAAATCACTCTGATTAGGGCCAAAGATTAAATTACTCGGGGTGTCTATCCTATCAGAAATAAAGATTCCTTCTGTAATACTTTGAAAGTAAATCAAACCCCATGAAGACAAAACCCCCCCGCCAACTGTATCAAAAACATTAGGACTTATTATTGTACTTGTAATATCTAAACTGCCACTAAGGGTTAATTCTACATTACCCCCTGTTTCAAAACCTTGAATTAAAACAGCGCTCTTAGCCGATTCCGTGTAGCTAATGGAACTTAACAAAGTAGTAATGGTTAAACTAGCCGTTAAAGCTAAAGCCTTATGATTGTAAGGGAAGGTAAATATATACGGATTATTTTTCAAAACTTCAAAAAAATTAAGGTTGATTACTAAGGATAGCAGTCAATCATTAGAAAAACTTTTTTGGCTCAGATTAACTTTACCAGTGATTTCCACTTGCAATTTTTAGCATGAATATAAAAAACTCTCATTTTTCTTAAGATTTTTTTTAACTTTTGTTTACAATCTGAAAAATATTGTGTAGTATGGTAGCCAGAATAGATAAACCTCTGAGGTTTCGGGCTATTCAGTCAACAATAAGGATTGAAACAGTCATGATTTCTAGTGAAATAAAGAGTTCGTTCCCAATGATGAAAGATTCAACCATGGGCAACGGTGTCCAAGGGGGAAATCTTCAGGAAAATAATAAAACAGTAATTTGGCGCCCCCATGAAGAAAAGTACCGTACCTCTGAATGGTACACAGGTTCTGGTCAGATTACCACCGCCGATGAGGGTTTATCCTTTGAAGTAACAGCAGTATATCAGCTGAAATCAGAGGTTAAGGTTATTAAGGATATTTTTGCCATATCTAACGATACCCTTGGTAATATCTATCGCCCCCGTGGTCGTTGTATTGCGGTAGTAGATCAAACCGTGGCGCAGTTATATGGAGAGAAGATAGAAGGTTATTTTCAAGCTCAAGAAATTTCCCTAGAATTAATGGTGGTAAGGGCTTGGGAAAGTGATAAAACCCCCGAAACAGTCCATCGTATTCTTGGCTTTTTAGGGAAAGATGGTTGTGATGTATCCCGTAACGAGCCTGTTTTGGTCATTGGGGGAGGTGTTTTAAGTGATGTGGCTGGTTTAGCTTGTGCGCTACAACATCGCCGTACACCCTATATTATGATCGGTACTACCATCATCGCCGCCATTGATGCGGGCCCTTCTCCCCGTACTTGTACCAATGGAACTCAATTTAAAAATAGCATTGGGGTATATCATCCCCCCGTGTTAACTCTGGTGGATCGTCAATTTTTCGCTACCCTTGATATGGGACATATCCGTAATGGGATGGCAGAAATTATCAAGATGGCGGTAACTGATGACAAGGAATTGTTTGAGTTATTGGAGGAATACGGGCAGGAGTTGATCAAAACTCGTTTTGCCACCATGGATGCCAGTGAAGATTTAGCAAAAATCGCTGATTTAATCATTTACAAGGCTCTTTATGCTTATATGAAGCATGAGGGAACTAATATGTTTGAAACCTATCAGGATAGGCCCCATGCCTATGGACATACTTGGAGTCCTCGTTTTGAACCTGCGGTTAAGTTGATGCACGGACACGCCGTCACCATTGGTATGGCTTTTGGTGCAACTTTATCCAAGGAGTTGGGTTGGTTAAGTGAGCAGGAGTGCCAGAGAATTATTAATTTATCTAGTAAGTTAGGGCTATCGGTTTATCATCCTGTCTTAGAAGATACTACGATTATGATTGAGGGACAAAAGAATATGCGCCGTAAGCGAGGTGATGGCGGTTTATGGGCGCCTTTGCCTACCACCATCGGTGTTTGTGATTATGCTCAGGAGGTAGAGCCTGATTTACTAAATCAAGCGGTGATAGCTCATAAAGAATACTGCTCTCAATTACCGAATCAAGGCGCAGGAGAGCAGATGTATCTCAGGGATCTTGGTTTAGAATAAGACTACGAGGGTTGTTCTGATTGGCGTCCGATCGCCCTTGTTCATCTTCTTCAAACCATCTGAAATCTTAATCTAATCTTAACAAAGGTAGGTTTATAGATCTGCTTTTGTTAAGAAAATGCAAAGTTTGACCCCATCTCTGTTCGTAGGGGTGATTCATTCTAAAGTGTTTCCGTGGGCTTGGGGAAAAGTTTTTCCCTCTTTGAGTCACCCTTAATCTTAGTTCAGGAATGGACAAAAGCCAGAAGCAAAAAAGAATAATTGTTCATTGTCAATTGTTTTATATCCCGGATTTAGGTTGATTTTTGATTAACAAAAAATATATTTCATTCATATTACATATATTGGAGTAATGTTATGTCCGTAACAGTAAACAAACCAAGGGCGATCGCCCCTTTAGCGATTCTTGTGGAAAAATTAGAAAATATATTAAAAACTGCAAAGAATACTGAGAATATCGAATTAGTAGCACAAATAGAAGAAGCCTATCAATTTGCTTCAGCATTAGAACCTTATTTAACCGAAGTTTCTAGCCAAGAATCCCCCGCCCTCACACATCTAGCAACAAAAACCGCCCAAGAAGATTGGACAAGACTATTCCAAGAAGGTAAAACCCCCTTTGAATTAGAGCAAGAAATGCTTTCAGGACACATCGAAGGGCAAATGTTGCAAATTTTCGTCAAAATGTTAAACGCAAAAAACGTCCTTGAAATCGGTATGTTTACAGGATATTCCGCCCTTGCCATGGCAGAAGCATTACCCGAAGATGGACAAGTCATCGCCTGTGAAGTAGATGAATATGTAGCCAAATTCGCCCAAGACTGTTTTTCCCACTCCCCCCACGGCAACAAAATCACCGTCAAAGTAGCCCCTGCCCTCCATACCATGGCACAATTAGCCCAAGAGGACAAAAACTTCGATTTAGTCTTTATTGATGCCAACAAGAAAGAATATCAAGACTATTTCAATTTATTATTAGACAAAAACCTAGTCTCCTCAGGCGCCATCATCGTCGTAGATAACACCCTTTATCAAGGACAGGTTTATTTACCCGAATCCGAGCGCACCGAAAATGGGGAAGCTATTAACCAATTTAATCACATGGTAGCCCACGATGAACGAGTACAACAAGTATTATTACCCCTGCGCGACGGCTTAACCGTGATGCGAGTCAATTAAAAACAAGGGAATGGGCAACAGGCAATAGGCAAAAGATAATTAAATCATTGTTAATTATCCGTTTATAGTACAACTAATAATCCATAATGTTTACACCAGAAAACCCGTTAAAAGTATTACATATCGGAGGCTCTTTGGTGTCCGATTTTTATGATAAATTATCCCTACTCTACTTAAAAGAAGTAGTCAAACCCCCAGCAGTCAAAGCCTATTATGCCATAGTGCATCCCGATGGATTATGGCAACAGGGAGACTCCCTCGAAAACTTGAGCGCCCCTCAAACTTTATCCGACTTTCTCAAAAGTTTACCATTGCTTGATGTGGTAGTACCCCATTTATTTTGTCAGCCTGGCATGACTACCATCCGAGGTTTTTTTGAGGATATGTTAGGTTTGCCTGTGGTGGGTTCAAAATTACCTTGCACATCCCTTGCAACCAACAAAGCCCACACCAGAGACGTTGTTTCGGCTAATGGGGTATTAGTAGCGAAAGGGCAACTTTTGAAACGGGGGGATGAGGTGAGATTAAAACCTCCTTTTATCATCAAACCCAATGGGGAAGATAATTCCTTGGGTATTACCCTTGTCAAAGATGAAAGTCAAATGGAGGAAGCCTTAAAACTTGGTTTTCAATATGATAGTCAACTTCTGGCAGAAGAATTTATCCCGGGGCGAGAAATTCGGGCGGTGGTAATAGAAAGGGGTGATAAGTTGCAGGTGTTGCCTATGATTGAATATTTAGTCAATGATGCTAATCCCATTCGCACTACTGCCGAAAAGTTGCAGTTAAAGGATGATGGGATGCCTCAACAACAAACCCCCCAACCTAATGTTAAGGCTATTTGCCCAGCGCACCTTAGCCCAGAATTAGAGACTAAGTTAAGTTTAGCAGTGATTAACGCCCACGGTGCGATCGGTTGCCGAGATTATTCCCTCTATGATTTCAGGATACATCAAGACACCGACGAACCCTATCTATTAGAAGCAGGTTTATTTTGGGCATTTAGTAATATCAGTATGATTTCCAAAATGTTACTCGCCAACGGAGAAGATTTGGAGTCAGTTATCTTTGAGGTTTGGTGTAATGCCCTACACCGCCATAGAAAATAATTAATGAGTTATACAGTTAATCAACATATACCTTAGTTCAATTTATTGAACGATAAACCGTTAGCCTTGTAATTCATTGCAAGGCGAGTGACGATAAAATTTACCAATCAGATTGAGTCTTACTCTATTAAAGCAGTAAAAACAAAAATAATTCTCCATTATTAACACCTTAATTTAATTCATTGAACGATAAATTCTTAGCCTTGTAATTCATTGCAAGGTGAGTGACGATAAACTTTACCAATCAGATTGAGTCTTACTCTATTAAAGCAGTAAAAACAAAAATAATTCTCCATTATTAACACCTTAATTCAATTTATTGAACTATAAACCCTTAATCTTGTAATTCATGATAATATGAGGAGTTTTACTAATCATATTTATTCTTCTTTTTCTGTATTTTTCCTTTATAAAAAACATTAAATTAATATTATTCAGCATAAAAAATGTTTTCAGCAACTCTAAAAAGTTTAGCTACCTTAGTATTATTAAAATTAGCATTACCCTTTAACTTAACACTGGTTTTAATTGCTTCTATTAGTAATATATTAACTTACCCACTTCGCAAAAAAAATAATCAAAATATTAACTCTAAAACTATCCTTTTAACGGGTGGAAAAATGAGTAAAGCTCTACAATTAGCAAGAGCTTTTCATAATGCAGGACATCGAGTTATTTTAGTAGAAACTCATAAATATTGGTTATCAGGACATCGGTTTTCAGTAGCAGTGGATCGTTTTTTTACCATACCTAATCCTGTCAAAGATAAAGAAGGTTATATCAATGGTTTATTAGACATCGTTAAAAGAGAAAAGGTAGATGTTTTTATCCCTGTTTCTAGCCCCATAGCTAGTTATTATGACTCAGTGGCAAAAATGGTATTAGCTCCCCATTGTGAAACAATTCATTTCGATATTGAAACTACTTTGATGTTAGATGATAAAGCCAGTTTATGTCAAAAAGCTAGGGATTTGGGGTTAACTTCTCCTAGCTCTTTTTTAATTACTGATGTTCAACAAATTATTGATTTTGACTTCAGTAAAAATAATCATAAATATATTTTAAAAAGTATTAAATACGACTCAGTTTATCGTCTAAATATGACGCAATTCCCCTTTGAAGGTATGGAAAAATATTTACTTACTTTGCCCATCAGTGAAGATAATCCTTGGGTAATGCAACAGTTTATCACGGGGCAGGAATATTGTACCCATAGCACCGTCCGTGATGGTAAAATTAGGCTTCATTGTTGTTCAAAGTCTTCTCATTTTCAGGTGAACTATGAACATATTGACAACCAAAAAATTTATGATTGGGTAGAAGAATTTGTAGATAAATTAAATTTAACGGGACAAATTTCCTTCGATTTTATCCAAACCGAAGATGGCACAGTTTACCCCATAGAATGTAATCCTCGTACCCATTCAGCCATTTCTATGTTTTATAATCATCCCTTGGTGGCGGATGCCTATTTGTATGGTGGTGATACCCCTGCCATTACTCCCCTTGCCACGAGTAAACCGACTTTTTGGACATATCACGAATTATGGCGTTTAACGGAGGTGCGCAGTTTTGATGATTTATCTCGATGGTGGCACAAAATAAGTAATGGTCAAGATGGTATATTTTTATGGGAAGATCCTTTACCATTTTTGATGGTGCATCATTGGCAAATTCCGTTATTAATTTTTGGGAATTTGATTAAGGGTAAACCTTGGGTAAAAATTGATTTTAATATTGGTAAGTTAGTAGAAACTGCAGGGGATTAATGGAAGTGTTATGTCAATGTTTCTGAGTTATTCAGCGCCCCTTAATCATTGTTGATATTCAATCATGGCAATGGATATGGGATTATTTTCCCGATGGATGGTTGAGCGACACTTTTCCTGCCATCCTAATTGTTTAAATTGATTTAATTCCCCTGATGATAAAGGCCATGGGGGCCCATTGGGGGCTTCTTCTGTGGTTCTAATATGGGTTGAAACGAGGATTTTAGCAGTGGGTTTTGCTAGGGCTACCACTTGCTTGATGACTTGAGCACGCACATTTAGGGGAAGGGCTTGAATAGTGCGACATTCCCAAATGAGGTCAAATTTTTGTTGCCATGGTGAGGGTAAATGGAAAATATCGGCGGTGACGTAATCCACTGGGCTATGGGGAAATCTTTGTTTACACCAATTGATGGCGGTGGGGGAAACATCAAAGGCGGTAACATGGTATCCTGCTTCGGCAAAGGCTTGGGCATCATCCCCTAATCCACAACCGATAATCACTGCTTGGGGTTTTTGTTTACCATGGATGGGATTATTTTTTAACCATTCTATTAATTGCTGGTTGGGTTGTAGGTGCGCCCAGGGTATTTGTTGGGGGTTTTGGTTGGCTTGGGCGTATAATTCTTCAAACCATGCGGATGGTTGATTATTTTGGAGATGTTTTTCTACGAGGTTTTTGATTTCCATGGTTATGGGGCTTGGGTGGTGGTGATGCCGTGGGAACACATTTTCGTTACCCACATTTGTAGGTTAGGATCTTTTATGGTTTGGTTGATGGTATTTTTAATGTGAATGGCCTGAGCTTGATTTTCACATAGGGCAAAAACCGTGGGGCCTGAACCTGACATCATTGTACCAAGGACGTTTTGGGTTTTGAATTGATCGATGAGATTTTTTACTTCGGGATATTCGGGCAGGACGCTTTTTTGTAAGTCGTTATATAACAGTTTGCCAATTTGTGTTGAGTCTTTATGGGCGATCGCCTTTACTAATTTCCCTGAGTGAATGGCGTTGGTGCGCTCGGTGATGCCATGGCTATCTTGGACGTAAAGATGATGAAATTCTTCTCGATAGGTTTTATAAGCCCAAGGGGTAGAAACACTGATATTACTATATTTAGCAAGGATTACCCATATATTATCCAAGGGTGGTAATGGCTCAATTTGTTCTCCTCTGCCTGTGGCGATCGCCGTTCCCCCCGCAATACAAAAGGGTACATCAGAACCCAAATGAGTAGCAAAATCTCTCAATTCGGGTTGGGTTAAACCTAAACCCCATAATAAGTTGATACCGACTAACACGGCGGCGGCATTGCTCGAACCCCCGGCTAATCCGGCTGCGACGGGAATCTTTTTTTCAATGTGAATATCTACCCCCCCAAAATTTCTCGCTTGGGCAGGGAAATTTTTTTGCATTAAGGATACTGCTTTATGGGCTAAATTGCTATGATCTAGGGGGACTTGAGGATTTTGACAAAAAAGGCGAATTTCTTCTTTTCCGTTGGCTCTGATGTTGATAATGTCCCCTAGGGCAACACTTTGCATGATCATGACCAATTCATGGTAGCCGTCGGGGCGATCGCCTATAATTTCCAGATGAAGATTTATTTTTGCAGGGGCAAATAGTGAATAGGATTGCATAAATACTCAAATAAATAGGGTTTGATGAAAATTAGAAAAGGTTAAAAATCAAACGTATCAAGCAGACAAACCAACGATAACCTTTATTGTCCATTGTCCATCGTTCATTGTCAATTATGTTATGGAGCGTAAGAACTTTAAATCGATGATAATGATATGATCTTTACATCTTTCCACCATAATCGCCCTTTAAAAGTATTACTTGGTAAGTGCGATCGAACCCTTAACCACATTAACATTAATCCATAAGTGCGATCGAACTCTCTTAACTATCTCAATAAAATTTAATACCTGACTGTTTTTCAATGGCTTTTAATGTGCCAATAGGAATTATTTTTCCTTGATGAATAGGTACAATAGTTGTTCTTTGAGTAATATGATTGAATAATTTTAGATGAGAACCCGTTTGCGAAATTTCTATAAAACCGCTCTGTTTTAGTTGTTTAATAATTTCTTTGGATGTTAAACGAGGAGATTTAGAAGACATTTTTGATTGTTTTTTAAACTAAGATTTCGATGCGATTATGAATATCCGTATTAGATGAAATTTCGGGTATTGGTTCTAAAAGTAATTGAATTGCATCTTTTAGGTTTTCGATGGCTTCTTCTTTTGTATCTCCGCAGGAAGAAATATAGTTTAATTCAGGACAAGTAGCTGAATAAGATTGTGCGTCTTCATCCCACTCTAATATTGCTTTAACAATCATTTTGATTTATCTTGATTCAAATAACGTTTCTTTTTTTTATATATTAGCTTAATAAGAACGATCGAACCCTGTAAATACATCAATCTTATCTTGTAAGTGCGATCGCACTTTAAATCCTATTTACAGAATATTTCTAAGGAAATTCAATTATATTCTTATATGATCTTCCGCCATTTCCGCCATTATTTATTGCTAATCTAAATTTAAGCTTAATTGTAAGTTAGAGTTTTTGACTCTTTCTCTTGCTAAATCACAATATTCCCCACTAATGTCAATACCAATATATTGTCGTTCAAGTTGATAAGCAGACTTACAAGTTGTACCGCTACCACACATTGGATCTAATACAATATCCCCCTTATTAGTCCATGAGATTATGTGATCTTTGGCCAAAGCACAGGGAAAAGGTGCAGGATGCGCTTTTGCCTCTTGATCTTCAGCTTTTTTACCTACCACATATTGCCAAATATTTCCTTTAATTTTTTCTTTTTGTACTGGTTTCGCTAGTTTTTCTCTTTTTTGCTTACCCTTGGAATAGTTTTTATAAGTAGTTCCATTTAACTCTAATCCTCCGTGTAAACATTTTACTTTAATGGGATTATGGGTTTTCACTTCTCCTTTACTGAAGACAAACATATATTCAAATACGTTGTTATATCTTTTCCTATAAATTTGGGGGATAGGATTTTGTTTTTGAAAGATCATCGTATCATGAAGATTAAATCCTATTTTTTTAAAAAAAAGAGCTTGTTCAAAACTTGTACCAGTTTCAGTTTTATTGATAGTTGCATCTGCACAAACCCAAACCACTACGCCACCGTTATTCGTTATTCTAAATAATTCTTGAGCTATTTCTTCAAAAGGAAAAATATAACCGTTATAGCTTCTTAAATTGTCATAAGGTGGAGAAGTTACAGTTAAATCAATAGAGTTTGATTCAAATTGTTTCATTATTTCAGTGCAATTTCCTTGAATAATCTGATTAAGATATTTTGTAATACTCATATTATTAAATCTAAAATAAACCGTTTTCACTGATAGATTTGATTTTTTCCATTCGACTATCAATTTTATTTAATTTGATTAGTTCTTTAATTGGTTCATCATGACTCATTCTCATAATATTTTCTCTTTCCAAGGCTAAAAAATATAACGCTTCTTCCTTTGCAATTTTCGTTGACTCTATTAATGCTTGTTTTTCAGTTTTCCATAAGTCCTCTATTTCTTCAGATAAATTTAATATTGTTCTATTCAATGCGAACCAATAATCTAAAGCATTTTTAGATGGATTTAACACTGATATAACTTCAAAAATTTGTTGGATAATATCTTCAGTAACGATATTGTTTTTTATTGTAAAAAAATTTAATAATAATGCTAAATGAGAATAGCTAAAAATACAAACATTTCTGGTAATTCCTTGTTGATAAATTTGACTGGAGCGACTGGGTAGTTGATAGATAGGACATACTACCATTGCGTAGGGTTTGCCCCTTTTCCAATTATCCATGGCTTGTATCTTAAAATCTTTCTGATTTTTAGCTGTTCGACTTAACCGAAAAGCCTTTGCATCAGCAATGAAGCTAAAATTAGGGGCAAATATCTCTACATCAGCACTATCACTTCTTTCTGTAAAAACCAAACTTTTAAAGCCCATTGCTTCATAACTCAAAGATAGTAGAATATCAGTATATTTTGAGTATAATTTTTCTTCACTAGAATCGTGACCATAACATTCTGGGATATTACCACAAAGTCTCAAGTGGGCAATTAAACTATTAACCCCTCCTTGTTTTATTTCCTCTTTTAGTTGATTTTCAATCTTTTGTGCTTCTTCGGCAAAATTACCTCTACAATTTTTTATCTTATTAACCCAATGTCTTCTATTTTCGATAACTTTTTGGTCAATTATATTCGTCATTTCACTTGATTCACTATAGGCTATTATTGGTGGATAAGAGTGATATTATCCACCTTTTTTATTCATTACTTCATCTCAGAAATAGCACCTTTTGCCATATTTGCAATAGCCTGATCCGTTGCTTTAGGTAACTGGTAATAAGTACCACCCGCAGTAGTTGCCAACTCCTTGCCGAAGCCAGTGGAAACAAACTTTTTCTCCGTGTCAATGACCAACAACTTCATGCCCATAGCTCGGATTTTACCCGCAATTTCCAGCAATTCCGCTTTAATATCAGGTTTTTCACCCTCGGGGATTTCATCCCCCAAAGAACGAGCCAAGGGAATATTTCCCCGTCCATCGGTAATCGCCACAATAACCACCTGCCCAATATCCCCAGACATTTGAGCATTTACCCCCACATGAACCGCTTGGGAGAGAGCATGGGAAAGGGGAGAACCACCGCCACAGGGCAGGGTTTCAAGGCGTAAACGAGCGAGGGTAATCGAACGGGTGGGGGGTAACAATACGTCTGCCTGTTCTCCTCGGAAGGGAATGAGAGCTACTTGATCTCGGTTTTCGTAGGCTTCTGTGAGTAAACGCATGACAGCACCTTTTGCCGACTGCATTCTATTCAAAGCCATAGAACCCGAAGCATCCACCACAAAGACGATTAAAGCCCCTGCTTTTCTCGCCAGACGTTTTGACCTCAAATCGCTCTGTTCCACGATGACACGGCGGTCAGGGTAGCGTTCACGGCGACTTTTTTGGTAGGGTGCAGAGGCTCTGAGGGTAGCATCTACGGCGATGCGTCTTACTTTGCCTTTAGGTAGCATGGGTTTAATATAGCGCCCTCTGTCATCGGAAAAAATCATATTACGAGCACCCGATTTCCCTTGTCTTTGCATCTGTTGGGCAAAATAAAGCACACTGGGATCTAAAATTACTCCCTCCACATCAAAAACGAACTCTTCGGGAATTTGGGGGGCTTCCTGTTCGTCTTGATTATCTTCTTTGTCTTTTTCTTCCTCTTGATCTTGATTGTCTTCTTGCTCTTCTTCTCCTTCATCCCCTTGATCTTGGGGTTGGGGTGGTGGTGGCGGTGGGGGTTGCATCTGATCTTCAGGGGGTTGTTGTTGTACCATGGTAGAACGGGGTACAATGACCAATTCTACAGCTTTACGCAGATCATCGGCACTAACGGTATTTCTTCCTTCGAGGGCGGCGGCTGCCATGGCTACCCTGACGGCAAATATTTCGGCTCTATGTCCTTCTACAACCCCCCTGACGGCTTCTTGAACAAGGTATTTAACTTGTTCGGTGCTGATTTTTACTTCTTTAATCCATTCCCTTGCCAAGATGATTTCCGTGCGCAAAGCGTCCATGTCTTCGTCATACTGTTGCAGGAATTTGACAGGAGAAGAAGCATAATCGATTACTTGATCTACTGCTTGAACTCTTTCATCTAATGCCAATACTCCGTCAGCACTAAGGGCGATCGCAATGCGGTCTAGTAAATGTTCTCTCAGGGTACCTTCTTCGGGGTTGTAGGTAGCAATTAGCAGGGGTTTGCAAGGGTGAGAAAAACTAATCCCCTCCCTTTCAATCTGGTTTCTGCCATCGGTTAACACCGTTAAAAGTTGGTTAGCAATTTGATCATCAAGGAGATTCAATTCATCAATATATAAAACCCCTCGATGGGCTTTGGCGAGTAATCCTGGTTGAAATACGGGTTCACCCTGTTTTACGGACTCTTCCACATCCACCGAACCCAAAAGGCGATCTTCGGTGGCATTGAGGGGAATTTGCACAAAGGGCGTTGCGATAACTTCCGTGGGGATTTCTTCTCGGGGGGTATCACCGTATTTTTCAAGGGTTTCGTTATCCCATTCCTCTCGGTTATCGGGATCACAGTTAAAACGACTGCCTTTGATCACTTCAATGGGGGGCAAAAGGGCATGGACTCCCCTTGCCATAACCGATTTGGCTGTACCTCGTTTACCTGCGATCGCCACTCCTCCCAAAGTAGGATCTACTGCAGCCAAAAGCAGGGCTGTTTTAATAGCCTGTTGTCCAATAACTGCCGTTAAAGGAAAATTTATATCTTTAGTAGTTAAAGTTGGCATTAATAATTAATATAGCAATTTCAAGGATCTTTCTTATTCAAAGCTATATTTTATCGTACATTCGCCCTTGACCATGGAAACATAAAGCAAAGAATAATTTTCTGACATTTTTTAGCAAAAAAGGACTATCATTTCATGGATATGACTTAACAGAACCATGAATACAAAAAATCTGATATTCGGTACTCTTTTAATTTTTATTCCCATCTCCATCGCTGGCCATTATCTCCATTGGAGCGAAACTTTGATTTTCGTTACGGCGGCCTTGGCCATTATCCCCCTCGCTGCTTTCATGGGGGAAGCTACGGAAGAAATCGCCGTGGTGGTAGGGCCTAATTTGGGAGGATTACTCAACGCTACTTTTGGTAATGCCACGGAATTAATTTTGGCTTTTATTGCCCTTAAAAGTGGTTTAGTGGCTGTGGTTAAAGCAACCCTAACAGGTTCTATTATTGGTAACTTGTTGTTGGTAATGGGTTTTTCCATGTTGTTGGGTGGTTTACGTTTTAAAGAACAAAATTTCCAACCCACCACCGCCCGTCTTAATGCTTCGGTGATGAATTTAGCGGTCATTGCTATTTTATTACCTACGGCGGTGCAATATACATCGACGGGTATAGAATCGATTACCCTACAAAAATTATCCGTTGCGGTGGCAGTAGTCTTAGTTCTTGTGTATTTACTCACACTACTTTTTTCCATGAAAACCCATTCCTATCTCTATGATGTAGGTATCGCAGAGAATGAGGAGGAAGGACAAGAAGCCTATCAACCTAATTTGTGGTTATGGGTAGGAGTTTTATTTATTGTAACCGTGGGAGTGGCGATCGAGTCGGAATTATTGGTTGAATCCTTGGAAATGGCTACGGAAGATTTGGGTTTACCCACTTTGTTTACAGGGGTGATTTTTTTACCCATTATTGGTAATGCGGCGGAACACGCTACGGCGGTAACGGTTGCTATGAAGGATAAAATGGATTTATCTGTATCGGTGGCTTTGGGTTCTAGTTTACAAATCGCCTTGTTTGTTGCCCCTGTATTGGTAATTGCAGGATGGTTTATGGGACAACCCATGGATTTGAATTTTAATCCTTTTGAGTTGGTGGCGGTGATGGTGGCGGTATTAATTGCCAATTCTATTAGTTCTGATGGTAATTCCAATTGGTTGGAGGGTGCGCTACTGTTGGCTACTTATGCGGTGGTTGCCCTTGCTTTCTTTTATCATCCTGCCATTGAGGGTTTATAAAAATTTATTTGGTGTAAGACTCTCATTCAATAAGTAGTTTGACCAAAATTACCTGAGGTAATGGCAAATCATCTTATTAATCGGGAAAGTGGTCAATGTTCTAGTATGAGTGTTAGGGAAAAAACTAAGTCAAGGTTTGCTGAATCAGTCTAAAGTAGCTCTCAGATATTGAGGAAATAACAGCGCACCTTAATTATTATCTTTTGCCTACAGTTTATTATCTCAAGATGAATTTGTTTTTATAATTCACTGAGGGCTTATTTTAGTTAGTAGATGGTTTAGGATTAATGTATATCTATTTTTTGTCTTTTCAATCATTTACATGATTCAGTTTATCTTTGGTTTAGTAATCGGGTTAGGTTTTTTTTTCTGGAAACAAAGACAGATTAATAAACAATTAAATAATGTTTTGCATTCTCTTTCTAATTTTGAACAAATACCTTCTCTTTCTAAAATTAGTCAGGTGAGAAGAAGTGTTAATTTACTTAATGAAGATTATAATCTCTTGTTGGCTGAACGAGATTTATTTAAACATATTCTTAATACCGTTCCTTTTGGTTATTTAAGAATTGATGCGGATAATCATTTAATTGAATGTAATACTCAGGCAAAAAAAATACTTTCTATTCAACGTTGGAATCCTAAAAAATCAAGATTTTTTTTAGAATTAGTTCGTTCTTATGAGTTAGATCAATTAATTCAACAGGCAAGGAAAACAGGTTATAAATTAAGCATTAAATGGGATTTTTTTCCTACTTCTAATTATATTTTGGATGATACCAATGTTAATGATGATATTGAAAGTTATGAGCCTATTTTTCTAAAGGCGATCGCCCTTCCTGTGATCAACGATCAAGTAATTATTATCATTGAAAATAGACAAGTAATTAAAGATTTATCCCATAAAAGAGATCAAGCCTACACCGATTTAAGCCATGAACTAAGAACCCCCCTAACATCCATGTCATTGTTAGCCCAAACCCTCATTAAACATAATGACAATAAAAATAAAATGTGGGCAGAACAAATATATCAAGAAATTAACCGCCTAATTAACTTAGTAGAAAATTGGTTAAAAATAGCTCAATTAGATGGTAATCCTTACACTAATTTACAATGGCAAAAACTAGATCTACAACAATTAATTATTTCTGCATGGCAATCCTTAGCTATTTTAGCTGAACAGGAACAGATTTCTTTAGAATATCAAGGATTAGAAAATATACTTATTGGCGCTGATTTAAACTGTTTAACTCAGGTATTTGTTAATCTTTTTGATAATAGTATAAAACACACCGATTGTGATGGTTTAATTACCGTGAATGTCACACAATCCAAGGAAAATAAATCTCAAATTATCATTGATGTTATAGACAATGGAAATGGCTTTAACCCCAAAGATTTACCCCATATTTTTGAAAGACTTTATCGAGGTGATAAATCGAGGGCAAGAACATCAAGGGAAGGAAGCGGACTTGGTTTAAGTATTGTTAAGCAAATTATCAATGCCCATGGAGGCTCTATTAAAGCTCAAAATCACCCCACCACTCAAGGGGCTTGGTTTCAAATTTCTTTACCTAAAAACATCTCCATGACTGAAAATTAATATTACTTGCCATAAATTAGCGTTAAGTTTGACAAATCTTTGTATTCTAGGATACTCTATAACAGGATAATTAAGAATATTTATTAATAAATAATATAGAAAATGAAAAGAAGAAAAATATTAAGTTTTATAGGCATAGCCCTTGCATCAAGTAGCCTAACCATTGCTTGTAATGCTCCTACCAATGATAGCGGAGGAGAAACCACCATCACTCCAGATACCACAGGAGAGGCCGTTGATTTAACAGGGCAAGAATTAACCATTTATTCTGGTAGAAATGAAGAATTAATCGGCCCCTTGCTAGAAAGATTTGAAGAAGAAACAGGAGTAACCGTAGAGGTGCGCTACGGTGATACAGCAGAATTAGCGGCGGCCATTTTAGAAGAAGGGGAAAACACCCCGGCAGATGTTTATTTTGGGCAAGATGCTGGTGCTTTAGGGGCGCTACAGAAAGAGGGAAGAACCAAAGCTATTCCCGAAAACCTATTGGGGCGGGTAGATTCTCGTTTTCGTTCCCCTGAGGGGCAATGGGTTGGTATTTCTGGCCGAGCGCGTACCCTTGCTTATAATGTCAATGAGGTAGAAGAAACTGAGCTACCTGAGACTATCTGGGAATTAACCGAGGAGCAATGGAGCGGTAGAGTTGCTTGGGCGCCTACCAATGGTTCTTTTCAGTCTTTTGTAACGGCGATGCGTGTTACGGAGGGAGATGATAGAACTAGGGAATGGTTACAAGGTCTTATTGATAATAATGCTCAAGTTTATCCTAATAATACTACTACGGTGGAAGCTGTGGGACGAGGAGAAGCGGATATTGGTTTGGTAAATAATTATTATTTAGGTCGTTTTACCGCTGAAGATCCTGATTTTCCAGTGGCTCATCACTATACGGGAGGGGATGTTGGTTCAATGATTAATGTGGCAGGGGTTTCTATTCTTGATGCCACCGATAGTGAACCCGCGGCGATCGCCCTTATTGACTTTTTATTAACGGAAGAATCTCAAACTTATTTTTCCGAAACCACCAACGAATATCCTTTACTAGAAGGGGTAGCACCTCCCCAAGATCAAATTTCCATTGCCGAAATCAACCCCCCTGCCATTGATTTGAGTAACTTAGATGACTTGGAAGGCACTCTTAACTTACTGCGGGAAGTAGGAGCAATTCAATAATTTGAAGGAAAATCGTACAAGATAACCTTTTATTAACTACTAATAATGGGTAGTGGTAATTAACTTATTTTAATGCCCTACCCATTTTTTTATGGTGTGCTAAAAAACCCAAGGTTTGTCCGATAAATAATCAAAATTTTCTTAACAAATAAACTCATTGAAGATAATTCTTAACAACTGCAACTTATTCCACAGTAGGTGATGATAAACTTTACTAATCAGATTTAGTATTACAAAGCTAAAAATTATCTTTAAATTAAATTTATAGTTCATTGAGCGAACTAAGATTATTGGTGACTTGCCTGTAAGTAATTACACTAACTCACCCCATTGACTAAGTCTCATATTGATTACCATGAACCATAGTTCTAATTCTCAAACCCAATCATTACCACAGAATAAGATTAAACCCCCATTATTTTTGTTAGGGGTGGCAATCATCACAGTCATTGCCATTATGATTCCCTTAATTTATTTGATGATTCGGGCGGGAAGTGTTTCCTCAACCGAAGAATTAGAACAACTGATTAATTTTATTTTTAATGTTCGTATCTTAACCATTTTACTTAACAGTATTGGTATGGCTGCCGCCTCAACGGCGATCGCCTCTTTAATCGCCATTCCCTACGCTTTTTTGACCGTCAGAACTGATTTACCATGGCGTAAATTTTGGTCGGTGGTTAGTACCTTACCCCTAGCCATTCCCACCTATGTAGGTAGTTTTGCCCTCATTGCTACCTTTGGCCCTCGGGGCAGTCTTCTACAATCATGGCTCGAACCCTTTGGGGTAGAAAGATTACCCTCTATTTATGGTTGGACTGGCACCATTGCCGCCATAACTCTTTTCTCCTATCCCTATTTATTATTAAGCGTCAGAGCAGGATTACAAGGCTTAGATCCTGCCCTAGAAGAATCAGCCCGTAGTTTAGGCTATAACCCTTGGAGCATCTTTTTTAAGGTCACCTTACCCCTATTACGCCCCTCTATTGTAGCAGGGTCATTATTGGTGTCACTCTACGCCCTTCAGGATTTTGGCACACCAGCGTTAATGCGGTTTAATTCCTTTACCCTTGCTATTTTTACCCAATATCGTTCTAGTTTTAATCGTAGTTTGGCCGCTTCCTTAGCCATGGTGTTGGTGATTTTAGTATTATGTATTTTATTTATCGAGCAGAAAGTTAGAACCAATGCTAACTACTATTCCCGTGGTTCGGGAGCCATTAATAAAGCTACCTTAATTCCCCTAGGTAAATGGAAACTACCGGCGATCGCCTTTTGTTGTCTAATTTCCTTTTTTTCCGTGGTACTACCCGTTGGGGTAATTATTCTTTGGTTAACCCGAAGCTCAGAGGCGATCGCCACCCTACAAAATATGCTCATCTTTGCCCGTAACTCCGCTTGGGCATCAAGTCTAGCCGCCATTTTTGCCACCCTCCTAGCCCTCCCCGTAGCCATTCTTTCCGTCAGATTTCCCAGCAAATTAAGTATTTTAATTGAAAGGGGAACTTACCTAGGCTATGGATTACCGGGTATCGTAGTTGCCCTATCCCTCGTATTTTTCGGAGCTAACTACTTACCATGGATTTATCAAACCATGCCCATGTTAGTTTTTGCCTATATCGTCCTATTCTTGCCCCAATCCGTTGGCACAAACCGTAGCTCACTATTACAAGTCAATCCCTCCCTAGAAGAATCCGCCCGTATTCTCGGTCGTAGCCCCTGGCAAACCCTCAAAGAAGTTACCTTACCCCTCGTACGTCCTGGCATTACCAGCGGTGCAGTCTTAGTTTTTGTTACCGCTATCAAAGAACTACCCGCCACCATCTTATTATCCCCCATTGGCTTTAAAACCCTAGCTGTAGAAATTTGGGAATCCACCAATGATGCTCGATTTGCTTCGGCCGCAGCCGCTTCTTTTGGATTATTGGTTATTTGTGCGAGTTTAACCTTTGTTATTTTATCCCAAGAAAAAAAGACTAAAAATAGTAACTAGAATCTCAAGAAAAAATGCCTTTGTAAAAAACACCAATGGTGGAAATAGGTGTTATAATGTTTTTAGAAGAGATTAAAAGTATCGGTTTAAAGATTTTGTTGAAGATATTCCCGAATTTTCGAGTTTTATTACATTGGCAGTCTTCTCTCCGAATATTACAGATCCTCCCATAAGCAAAAAACACTGGAGAAAAGACAATTATGTCAATATATGTAGGCAACCTTTCCTATGACGTTACCGAAGCACACCTTACCTCTGCTTTTGCAGACTTCGGAGCAGTCAAAAGGGTATATTTACCCACCGACCGTGAAACTGGTCGTATGCGTGGTTTTGGTTTCGTCGAAATGGATACTGAAGCCGAAGAAAACGCAGCCATTGAAGCCCTAGACGGTGCAGAATGGATGGGTCGTGACATGAAAGTTAACAAAGCGAAACCCCGTGAAAACAACAACCGTTCTTCCTATGGTGGCGGCGGAAACAGAAATGGAAATCGTTTCTCTCGTAGTCACTAAAACCCCATAAAAGGTTTTTAAAAAAAATTCCTCATCTTTTTTAGGTGGGGTTTTTTTTTGAGAATCTGCGATTTTTCTCAACATTTCATGACAAAATCTCGAAAAGCAAAATAAAGATTAGGAAATTTAAACATATTTAGCCCAAAATCAAAAAGGTTTGTTAACCTAAGAGCAAGGACGAATTTGCACTCAACAACAAAACGCATGTATTACGACGGATATTATCCACTATGGTTAAAAAAATATCGCTTCTCGATGCCATTTTCTGTGAAATTCATTACAATATCTGAAAGATTTGACCGAAAAAACTTGTTCAATTATCAAATGACTTTATCTCAAGGTATGGTTAACTTTGATTTTGCGAAGGGGTAAACTTGCACTAGGTGCAAAGGATAATTAGTTATTTTATCCTGCTCCAAATTTTCCATAAAAGATTTACTCGGTATTATGGAAAAAATTTCAGTAAAACAAGATTTTTCAGTTGAAATTTTAATCCTTAACTAAAAGACATAGGTTGAGCTTTTTACTTTGATGGATTTTATTTCAGCAGTAATTATGGCAAAACCTATTTTAAGGTTAAGTGAACTATTAACACTGAATTTGAATTGGAACTTGATGGCAAACAAACAGATGATTACTATCATCCCCATGGGATTTGTTTGAATCGACATGAAGATTTTGTCCCGAAACAGAATTACTTCAATAAATTATTTACAACTTTTTCACTATTAATCTTCAAATATAAAAGGAATAAGAGGAAAACGGCATGACGCAGGCACAAGAAATTTTCGCAACTATTACCCCCACTGACGACATGGACGCACTTTTAGATCTTGAATCAACATCTAAGGGTAAGAGTAAAAGTTCTGTGAACGTAGATACAGAGTTAACGCAAATCATCTCTGAGGCAGATTCTATTGGAGTTGTTGATACGGGGACCAAAAAAGCAACGAAACTTTCTGCTAATCGTCGTCGAACTCAGACTAAGAAAAAGCCTTTTACTGAAGATTCTATTCGTGTTTACCTTCAAGAGATTGGGCGCATTAGACTTTTAAGGGCAGAAGAGGAAATTGAGTTAGCCCGTCAGATTGCAGACTTATTGGATTTAGAATATATCCGAGCTACTCAAATTGAGCATTTAGGACGTATTCCCACCGATGAGGAATGGGCGATTGCCTGTGATATTCCCAATATGCGACAGTTTAACCGTCGTTTGCACATTGGCAGAAGGGCAAAGGATAAGATGGTTCAATCAAATCTGCGTTTGGTGGTATCCATTGCCAAGAAGTATATGAACCGAGGGTTATCTTTTCAGGATTTGATTCAAGAGGGTTCGTTGGGTTTGATTCGCGCCGCTGAAAAATTTGACCACGAAAAGGGTTACAAATTCTCCACTTACGCCACATGGTGGATTCGTCAAGCCATTACCCGTGCGATCGCAGATCAATCCCGTACCATCCGCTTACCCGTGCATCTCTACGAAACCATCTCACGGATTAAGAAAACTACCAAAATGCTCTCCCAAAAAATGGGCAGGAAACCCACTGAGGAAGAAATCGCCGAAGACATGGAGATGACCATCGAAAAACTAAGATTCATCGCCAAGTCTGCGCAATTACCCATCTCCTTGGAAACCCCCATCGGTAAGGAAGAAGATTCTCGCTTAGGAGACTTTATCGAAGCTGATGGAGAAACCCCTGAAGATGAGGTATCCAAAAACCTCTTACGGGAAGACTTAGAAAATGTCCTCGATTCCCTTAGCCCCCGTGAAAGAGATGTCCTCAGACTTCGTTATGGCTTAGATGATGGACGCATGAAAACCCTAGAAGAAATCGGGCAGATATTCAATGTTACCCGTGAGCGCATCCGTCAAATTGAAGCGAAAGCATTACGCAAGTTGCGTCATCCTAACCGTAATAGTATCCTAAAAGAATACATCCGTTAGAAATAATCTCTCTTAATCTTCCCCCATGGTGAATAGATATGGGGGATTGTTTTCCCATTATAGAAAAAGCAATGACCACAAAATCAGATAAGAATTGGCAAGAAAAAATAGAAGAAATTGAAGCAGAAATTTATGAGGCTACCCCATTAAATCCTCCTAATAATGCTCAAGGAAGCGTTATTCCTATTATCCAAGGATGGTTTTCTGGCCTACCCACAGGGGGGAAGGTTATTATTAGCGTGTTTGGGGTAATGTTGTTATTTTCCCTTATTAGTACGGTATTTTCTATCCTTAAATCTTTACTCAGTATCCTTGTGATTGGGGTGGTTTTTTATATTGCCTATAAATTTGTTAATAGTAACAGCAAAGAATAATTGATAATGTAATTATTGGCGTTGATGAGTTAAGGTATGATTTCTTGTTGAGGAAGGGAACGGGGAACTGGGAATAGGGAACGGTTATAATATTTAGAAGTCTCAGTTCATTGTGTAATTCAATAATGTTTCATACTCAAAATCAGCAATGCCTAATTAATTATTTAACCATCGTGCCAAAAGCCCGAACTACAAACATTATTATTTGACCATCGGGCTAAAAGCCTGAACTACGAGCAAAAAATGATGTTTCTTAATCATCTGAATTTTATGTAACTTTTTATGACCAAAAAAGCGTTAATATGTGGCATCTCGGGGCAGGATGGAGCTTATTTAGCTCAATTATTATTGGCAAAAGGCTATGAGGTGGCTGGTACTTCGAGGGATGCTCAGATGTCTTCGTTTAAGAATTTAGAGCTGTTAGGTATTAAGGATCAAATTCAGTTGGAATCTATGGCACTGAATGATTTTCGCAGTGTCTTACAAATTTTGATGAAGACTGAGCCTGATGAGGTTTATAATTTGGCAGGACAAAGTTCGGTGGGTTTATCTTTTGAATTGCCTGTGGAAACCTTAGAAAGTATTGCTACGGGTACTTTAAATCTATTGGAAGCCATTCGTTTTACCCATCGCCCTATTAAGTTTTATAATGCTGGTTCGAGTGAGTGTTTTGGAGATATAGGAGTTAAGGCAGCCGATGAGAATACCCCTTTTCGCCCCCGTAGCCCCTATGGGGTAGCAAAGTCAACGGCTTTTTGGCAGGTAGCTAATTATCGAGAGGCTTATGATATTTTTGCTTGTACGGGCATTTTGTTTAATCATGAGTCATCGTTGCGCCCTCGTCGTTTTGTGACTCAAAAAATTATTGATCGGGTGATTGATATTGTGGAAGGTAGGGAGCAGGTTTTATCTTTGGGTAATATTAATATTAGTCGGGATTGGGGTTGGGCCCCTGAGTATGTGGAGGCGATGTATTTAATGTTGCAAGATGATTCCCCCGAAGATTTTGTTATTGCCACAGGGGTTAGTTATAAGTTAGAAGATTTTGTGGCTTGTGCGTTTGCTTATTTTGATTTAGATTGGCAAAAATATGTAGAGTGCGATCGCACTTTATTACGTCCCACTGATTTAGCCTTTAGTCAGGGTAACCCCCAAAAAGCAAAACAAATATTAGGTTGGGAAGCCCAGTATAAAATGCCCGATGTGGTCAAAGGAATGATTGAGGCAAAGATTAATAAATAAAAAAATTGCCTAAATCCTTGACAAAAAAAAATAAATTCGCCATAATAATAAATGTGCTGATTGCGGGTATAGCTCAGTGGTAGAGCGTCACCTTGCCAAGGTGAATGTCGCGCGTTCGAATCGCGTTACCCGCTTGAATAACTAATCTTCTTAAAAGCCGAGGTCTTCTTTGGCTTTTTTTGCTTCTATCTGAAGTGTGTGATCATCCATAGTTTGCCAGTCGGGTTCACCCACCTCCGCATAAAACTGCTGATCGTAGGCTCTCGTCCTCACCACCACGGGCATAGGCACTGCATGACCTAAGACTAAGGCTTGTTGTTTAGAGTCGAGTTTGGCTAAGACAGAACGTAATCCACTCGCTCCCGAAACCCCTGTAAAGATGGCATCAATATCCTTTTCATCATTCAAAAGACAGGTAACCCTAGTTCCCACCTGCGACATTACTTCATTATCAATACCTGAAGGACGTTGATCTACTACTAATAAGGTTACAAAATATTTGCGCATTTCACGGGCGATCGTACCGAAAATGGTTTGATGAACAATTTTAGAATCAAGAAAACGGTGCGCCTCCTCAATGGTAATGACTAAAGGACGGGGTTTATCCATCACATTTTTAGTTTGTAAGAAAGTCTCTGCTTTTTTCACATAAGCACGGTGAATCCTACGGGTAATCATATTCGTCACCAACATATAAGAAAGCATATTACCCTGAGAGCCAAACTCCACTACCACGTGTTTACCGCCGTCAAGAATGCCCAAAATTTCCTCGATATAATTGTGAGGACATACCGACTTCATATACTTCAGACTTTCTAAACGTTTTAACTTCCTCTGAAGTGCCATAATAGAGCCTTTATGTCCTTGTTTTTCATTACAGAAAAGTTCTATATCCTCATTAGTCATGTTGATGAGTTGATAAATCCAATTTCTGCCAAACTCCCCCGCCAAAATATTGGCATTATCTAAACTCGCTTCCGATAAACCTAACTCCCGACTAATGAGGCGTAAATCTTCGATTTCGATTTGGTCATAACTTAAAAATAAATCCCTTGAATTGGGAACACCTCGACGATGGGTAGATTTAGGATCTAGGGTATAAATTTCTACCTCCTTGGGAAATAATTGTCGTAAACCTTTCACCGTCCTTAAGTTTTTTCCTTCGCTGACGGCTTCCCAACCATATTCGGAGTGCATATCAAACATCAAATTAACCGCTGCCTGTTTACGGATAATGCCTGAAATGAGCAACCTAGTTAAAAAAGATTTCCCTGTGCCTGATTTACCAAAAATACCGTTACTACGTTCTACAAAACGATCTAAATCGATACAGATAGGCACTTCCATATCAAGGGGTTTACCGATGGCAAAATTTTTCTTGTGGGGATCGTCTTCCCAACCAAATACCGAGCGAAAATCCTTTTCGGTGGATTCATATACCTGACTAAAGTGGCTGGGGATGGTTTTTACGGGTAGGAGTTTTAATTGAGTGTCAAATTCTCCAAAGGCATTTTTGATGGTGACAGTGTCAGGATTATCGGCTTCAATGCTGTTGTCTATGGTTAACATAAGCATGGGGGCAATTTCGATGGTGCCGTAGGTGTCGCTCCCTGCTAATACTTCTCGCCAAAAATCGTCTTCGGGATCTGGAGGATGGGTAAAGATTCGGGGGGTAGATGTGCCTAGGGATACGTCGGTAAGGAGACAGAAAAATTTTGATCTGCTTCCTTGTACCACTAAGAATTTACCTACCCGCATTTCTTCTACGGATATATCGGGATGTAAGCGCACTTCTAATCCTTCGCTTAATGATCCTTCAATCACTGATCCTAAAGGCTGATTCAATTTTCCAAGTTCTCCGAAAAGTCAATTTTGTCAATTATATTAACTTTTTGTTGGTAAATTTGATCTTAGATGATAATTTTTCCTTGTCTGAGGATTTGCCAATTATCGTTTTGCCATTTTATTACTGTGGATGGGATGGCTTCGGTTATTTTATTTTCATGGTTTAGCACTGCGACGGTGGGAAATTTAAGGGCGATCGCCCCCATATCTGTCAAAGCATCTTCCCCTGATAAATTCGCACTGGTGGTGGCTAAGGGTCCTGTTTGCCGTAAAATTTCTCGGGCAATGGTGTGATTAGGTACTCTTACCCCGATACTGGTGGGGTTTAGGGGGTTCATGGTGACGGGTATTTTAGAGGATGCGGGTAATACCATGGTTAGCGCCCCGGGGAGGTATTTATGGGCCATTTCCTGCCACATTTTTAGCTCTTGATGGCTACCTTCAACATATTCCCATATGTCTGTAATGTCCCCTGTCATGAGAATGAGGGGTTTTTCGAGGGAACGTTGTTTAAGCTCAAAAATTAAGTCTGCCTTTTCGGGGGCAACCCCTAACGCTGGTACGGTATCCGTGGGGAAACTGACTACTTTAAGGGCGATCGCCTTTTGTACTAACTCTGATTGTGAAACAAGAACCATGGGGAAATAATTGATAATGGAAAATGGAGAATTGATAATGAAATTATAATATCAAGCCGTTGTCCCACCGTGTAAACAATTGACAATGAACAATTAAGTCCCACCGTGTAATGAATTACACGGCTAATGGTAGTTCGTTTAATTTATTGAACTAATTGATATTGCTAATTTGTAAGTGATCAAGCGGACTTGATATAAGAGGTTAAGTTGACGGCTCTACTGCTATCTTTTGACAACTAATTTTTGTTGGGAAAGGGGATTAAACCCCTTACTAATAAACAAAAACTACTTAATTTTTTGGTCAATAATTTTTTGCTCTTTGTCAGTCAACTCAGGGGCTTCACCGATCACCTCTCGATACATTTTAAGATAATCCACCGAAGAACGATACCAACTAAAATCTTGACTCATCGCCCTAATTTGTAGTTTTTCCCAAGCATCTTTAAAGCGGAAACCCTCATAAGCCCTAATCATACAAGTATATAAATCCAGAGGCTCATAACGATCAAAACCATAGCCCAAACCCTCTTCATTGGCAGGATCAAAAAATGGTACAGTATCCACTAAACCCCCTGTTTTGCGAACGATAGGAATAGCTCCATAACGCATTGCCAACATCTGACTAATACCGCAAGGCTCAAAACGAGAAGGCATCAAAAAGGCATCAATGCCGCTATATACTCGACGGGAAATGGTTTCATTGTGCAATAGTTGCACAGAAATGCGACCACGATAACGGGCAGAGATTTCCCATAATTGGGTTTCGTAAAAGCGATCGCCCGTACCCAGTATAATTAATTGAGCATCAGTATAAGCCAAAAATCGCTCCAAAGTCTGTAAAACAAGGTCAATACCCTTTTGTTCCACCAAACGAGTCACCATACCAATTAGAAAGGCGTTACGATTGATTTCTAACCCCGACTCCTCCTGTAACCTAACCTTATTTAGACGACGCTTTTCGATAGTTTTAGGGGTAAAGTTTTGCGCGATTAATCTATCAGTGGCAGGGTTATATTTTTCCGTATCAATGCCATTAATAATTCCCCTCGTCTTGCCACTAATCCAAGACAACAAACCGTGTAAATTCTCCCCATACTCAGGAGTCTTAATTTGTGCTGCATAGGTAGGAGAAACAGTATTTACCAAATCTGCAAACTGTAACCCCGCAGCCATGGCATTATCCCCCTGCATATGCCAAGGACACCATGTAATCTGTTCAAGCATTTCACGACCTGGCCCTTGGTAGGCTAAATTATGAATAGTAAACACAGTGCTAATATCAGGAGAATCACTCATCCACACAGGAATCATCCCCGTATGCCAATCATGACAGTGGATAATTTGAGGTTTCCAATAATTCCAAGCAAACTCCGCCGCCCCATTGGCAAAGAAAGTAAAGCGCCAATACTCATCATCACCGCCATAGACACTACGCCCAGAAAAACAAGGATGTCCAAATAGGTAAAGAGGAACATCCGTCTCAGGTAAAACCGTTTCATATACAGCGAACTTTTGAAACATGGCATCTCCCCACCACACAGGCTCGGTGGGAATATCCACTTTATCAGGCAAAAAGCCATAATAGGGCATAATTATCCTAACATCATGACCTAATTTTCTTAATACTTTTGGTAATGCCCCAACAACATCTCCCATACCCCCAACCTTTGCTATGGGTGACGCTTCCGCTGCCACAAATAAAATTCGCATAGTGATTCAGACTAGATGTGATTTCTTGATTGACTAGGGTGATTGTGACATAATCTTTGCACCTATGCCAAATTATTTTGGCGTTGTCGATTTTTACGAGGATTTTTCATCGAGATGGGCAATAGGCAATGGGCAACAGATAATCATCATTCATTATCGGTATTGCTTAATTATGGTATGAAATATGATTGAAAGACACTAGAAACTGAGGCATCAAAATATTATCACCATTGCCCGTTCCCCGTTCCCTATTCCCTGCTTA
The DNA here is from genome assembly GCF_015207825.1 of Cyanobacterium stanieri LEGE 03274. Lineage (NCBI taxonomy): Bacteria > Bacillati > Cyanobacteriota > Cyanophyceae > Chroococcales > Geminocystaceae > Cyanobacterium > Cyanobacterium stanieri. The sequence goes on along the minus strand of NZ_JADEWC010000004.1, from coordinate 107,686 downwards.
AACAAGAAATTATATCTAAAGTCAGCAACGCCTCAATTATCAATTATTCAACTGTCTGAAACCTAACACTTAAACTCTTTGCCTAATTATTCGATTCCAATTTCGTTGGTACGTTTGTATTGACGATAAGCGGCAAAAAATAATCCTAATAAGGTAACGGGAATTAGTCCGATGACAATCCCTAATAATAAAGGCTCTACCATTTTTTTCTCCTAGGTTGTTAACTTTTTTTAACTATAGATACTACTATATCATTGAGTTTGATACTGATTTAGATCAAATTCTTTCTCCATAAAGCTAAAGTTTACTGCCATTCTTCGGTTAGGGTGCGAAAATCAAAATCTGATACCCTAGAATGACATTCAACACAACTGGTGTGACTGACAGGGGAAGGCACTTCAACCCCCGGATGGAGGGCGAAAAAGTACCGGGATTGGGCGATAAATTTTGGTTCGGTTTCGTTGACGGAAATGGGGCGAGAATAGGTACTTAAATACTGCCACATTAATACTTGATTAAAACGGATTATTCCTTCTAGTCTGGTGCCGTAGTGGTTGAGGGGGTTTTCGAGGATGGTTTTCCATGTTTCGGTGGGTAAGACGGCGGGGGGTATGGCAATATGACAGGTGGAGCAGTTTTCAAGATAAATTTCTTTTCCTACTCTATGTCTCTCGGCAACCATATCTACAGATTTTGTACCTATGGGATTTGCCATTGCTTTGGTGGTAATACTGCCCATGATGATACTCCAACTAATGGTTACTATGGAGATTAAGATCAATATATATCTTTTTCTATCTTTGTCTGGTTTCATGGGGCGATCGCACTTTACTTTTGCAAAATAATAAACGTTTATCTATCATAACCTCCGTTGGGGATAATAGTTGTCAATGGGGAGAAGGGAACAGGGAACAGAGAACGGGGAACAGGCAATAGGTAATAGGCAAAAGACAAAAGATAATAATTAATTGTCCATTGTCCATTGTCCATTGTTAATTATCTTGAACAGTTTTATCCTAATTATTAAAATAATTAACTATCTCTTGTGCGATCATTTCAGTACCATTTTTCCTTAACTTTTCATTCGTTAAAGGAGGATTTAATTCTTGTTTCAAAAAAGTCCAATCAGACTCAAAAAATTGTTCATTATTTAATACTTGATGATAGCTATATTTTTTTAAACCATCCATTAATAAAGGAGTTTCCGCAAATCCTAAACGATCTAAAACCACTAACGGTAAATCCAATCTCATGGCTTCGGCGAAGGTACTATAACCAGGTTTAGTCATAATTCTGCCACACAAGGGCATAAAATCTACGGGACGAAGGTAAGTATCTGTTATCTTTAATAAATTGGGTAAATCGGGAGCATTTTTGTCAAAGGAAATGAATTGCCAGTCAGGAAAAAGGGCTAAATTATGATAGGGAATTGATTGTAATCCTAGCCCTCCAAAACTTAATAAAATTGTTTTTTCTTTTGGCTTATGAATGTTAAATTTATTCCTTAATTCTTGTTCCAAATAACGAGGATTACCCCCCGTTAATCCCATATCTTCCTTATGGTTAAAACTACTCATTTCTTCGTGCATGGGTAGGCGTAAGAGGCGATCGCACTGACCATAACAAGACTCTAACCATGATACAATGGGCTTAAAATCATCCCCCCAAGGACGATAAATAAAATCCCAGCCAAAATTACTCATCATCCAACAAGGAATCCCAGCTTTTTTGGCAATTTCTGTCACCATAGCAGGAATATCAGCAAATATAAGAGATACCCCATTAAGATTAATAAACTCTACCTCCCCCGCCACAATTTGCCCCTGACGTTGCCGAAAATCATTCATCTTTTCCAGGGTAGCCCCCAAATCCATCTGAATACTATCCCGCTGAATTACCCCAATATCAAACGCCCGAGGGCGATATATAAAATCACCTTCAATGTATGATTCTAACAACCAACGGGGCGCCGTCGTCACCATTACCAACAAAATTTCAGGGTTTATCCTTTGCACCGCAGCCGCCACCGAAGCCATGCGCACACAATGCCCAAAACCATGATTCGTTATCGCACAATATAATACAGGCCGTGACATAAATAAAAATTAAATCATTGACAGCAAATCTTATCCCATGGGAAATAATTATTTCTTTGTTTTTACTCCCAATTTTCTGAAAACTTTATCCATAAAAGTTGGGGGAGGGTTATAGGGTTTAGGTTTGCCTACCAATTTTGGCATCTTTTCAGGTTCATGTAAATAACGATAATGCAAGAAAATATCTCGATAGGGAAAATCAAGGTTTTCCCCTGCACATACCCTCGTAAAAACACTAGCAGGAATTCCTATGTAGTGCAGATAAGTTAGTCTAATTCCTTTGTCATATAAAAGATTGTTTTTATACTCAAAATGGGGAGAAGTTACGGCATTTCCTGTTATTTCTTCGGGGGGTAATTCAAGGGCGAAGTTATATTTTTGAAGATCAGTTATCATCGTCATGTAATTAAGAATAGTTTGATCAGGGGCCCAAGGATAAATTATTTCAGAGTCTTGATTTGCTATTTTTTGAATTGTATATTTTCTAAAATCTTGACTAAATAAACCTTTTTTTGAACCATAAAATCCAGAACAAAAAATATCAGATTTAATTCTTTCTTCAGGAAAAACTGTGAATAATTGAGGAGAGTTTATATTATATACATGAGATGGATCTTTATGTTGAAAATCATAAACTACAAAATCATACTCTGACAGCTTCTCAAAAATATAATCAAGGGAGTTCAAAATTAAGATGTCTGCGTCACAATAAATAAACTCAGAAAATATACTATGATCATCGAACCCACAAAATCTAGCATGAGTTCCTAATCTGTGAAAATCAAAAATCCCCTTTTTTTCCCAAGTTTTAGTGGCTAATGGGTTACTTTTCCAGACTTTGATTGCAAAATCCTTCCATTCATCTAAAATACTTTTATTATCAAATAATTCAACATTATCTCTTTTTTCAATTTCCTTTTTTACTTTTAAAGTGCGATCGTCATAAGGAATAACACAAACAGGAATATTTTTTCCATAATTAATTTCAATACTATTTAAGAGGGCAATTAATTGATCAAAAACAACATCATTCGCTAATGTATAAATACCTTTCATGAGAATTACTTTTTATTTATTTTATATTATATTGCTCTAATATTTCTGGAAAATATTTATTAATAATATCGCTATAATAGAACATTACTCTATCTTTAACAAAATGATCTGGTAGTTTTTCAATAATATTTATTTTATTTTCATTTCTATTTTCATGTCTAGTTAGTAAAGTATTAGGATTTATCTTTAGAAATTTAGCTATTTTAATATTAGAATGGTTCAGTTCATTAGTTCTTAACAAAAGACAATGATTCTTACATATATTTCCTAAAAATTCTCAATTTATTGATATTTTTTTACTAACAAATAAAAGGTAAGTAATACTATGATCACTTACCCTTAAAATTATATAGTTTTTATTTAATTTTATCCTCTATGGTGCGAGCGCATTTCCACGCAACAGACTACCGATGGTTTTAGCAGTAATCTTGAGTTGAGTTAAAGGATTGGCAGGTACTACGGTTTTGTAAAGGTAGCTATCGAAGGTAATTTTTTGTACATCGATGTCGGCGCACATTTCCACGAAGGCTTCACGGGTGGCATCACTACGATAGAAGACTCTTTGTAAGATGTCTAATACTAAATAGGTAGCACCGTATTGTTTATCCCAACGTTTGAGGTAGGTTTTTAAATCTGCTTCGGTGGGTACTTTTTGACCGTTGTTGCTAGTTTCCACAATCACTTCAGCGCACATTCTAGCGCTCTTAGCGGCGAAATAGATACCTTCCCCAGAAGATTTGGTAACAGTACCTGCGGCATCACCCACAAGGGCTACTCTACCGACTACACGGCGAGGGCGAGGATGTTCGGGGATGGGGTGCGCTTCTACTTTGATGATTTCGCCACCTTCTAGGCGTTTGGCGGCTCTTTGACGGATACCTGCTTGTAAGTCTTTGATCATGGCTTTGTTGACTTTCATGGTACCTGTACCCACAGCAACGTGATCATATTTGGGGAATACCCAAGCATAAAAGTCGGGGGATACATCGTTACCTACATACATTTCGGCTAATTCTTCGTAGTAGGCCATTTTGTCTTCGGGGAGTTTGATTCTTTCCTGGAAGGCGATCGCATAGTTATAGTCCCCTGCATCAATGGCTTTGGCGATACGAGAGTTGGCACCATCAGCACCAATAACAAGATCAACTTTAAGGGTTTTCATTTCCCCTTGGGCGCTACCATTGGAATGATCCGCATAATGAAGGGTATAGGGATCATTGTCGTTGCCTGGAATGTCTAATTGATATACGGTGCCATTGATGAGGTTTGCCCCTAGTTTGGCGGCGCGATCGCGCATAAACCCATCTAAAACTTCACGGCGACACATTCCAATGTATTCGTTATCTTTGAGAGTTTGACCGATGTTTACTTCAATATTAGAAGGGGAAATCATCTTCATCTTACGTACTCGACGATCAATGATTTCGGGAGGTAAATCAAACTCATCAACCATACATAGAGGAATAGCACCGCCACAAGGTTTAGCGTTATCTAGTTTTCTTTCAAACAAATAGGTTTCGATACCCGCTTTTGCTAAAATCTCGGCTGCTGAAGATCCAGAAGGTCCACCGCCTACTACTGCTACCCGAATTGTCACGGTATTCTTGCTCCTAAAATTTATATTTTTTATAAATTGCTTGTTCTATCTATTATAAAAAGGTAAGGGACAATGTCCCCCCTTTGAGAAAATTTTTCCATATTGCAACAGTCCTTAACAAAGAAAGCAATATTTCTTAATATTTCTCATGTTAGGGCAATAGGGAATGGGCAATGATTTTTTGGGGCGTTGCTGATTTTAGGTATGATTTAGGCAGAGAACAGGGAATAGGCAACGGTGAGAATATATGTTTTCACATCTCGATGTCTAATATCATTTAATTATATTTCACACGATAATCAAGCAACGCCTTTTTTACCCGTACTTTCACCATAAAACATTCTAACTGTCAATTGTTCATTGTCAATTGTCAATTATTAACTATATCGATCCAATAATGCTTGTAAACCGCCCTGAAAACCTGAACCCACAGCATTAATACGCCAATCGCCGTCTTGATTATATAATTCCGCCATGATAACGGCAGTTTCTACAGAAAAATCTTCGCTCAAGTCGTAGCGTAAAACCTCCTCTTTGGTTTGTACATCCACTAGGCGGATATAGGCGTTATTCACCTGACCAAAATTTTGTTTTCTTTTATCGGCTTCATAGATGGTAACGGTGATAACAACTTTTTTGACTTCGGGGGGGATTTTCCTTAAGTCAACAATTAAGCCTTCGTCATCTCCTTCCCCTTCCCCTGTGCGGTTATCTCCTAAAAGTTTAACGGATTGATCTGGATCTGGACTAACTAAGTTATTGTAAAAAATGAAATGTTTATCAGAGATAATCTTTTCATTAGTCCCTAGGAGGAAAAGTGAGACATCTAGGTCAAAATCTCCTCCCGTATCGGTAACGTTAACATCCCAACCTAATCCGATAAATCCAGCGACGAGACTAGGTGCTACTTTAGATAATGAAATTCTTTGTCCTTTTTCCAGTGAAATAGTCATAACTTATGAAATTTAGTGATATTGTTAGTCAATTATCCCCTGACAACCATAGTTTAAACGATAATCCTGACCTTAATCCTGAAATTATTTGTATTACGAGGATTCAAGAGACGATCGCCCATAGCCTCAGTTATATTGAGGGCAATAAATTTGCCAAAATGGTGGCTACCACTGCCGCCGATGCTCTTATTTTACCATTAGATAAATCTTTACAGGAACAAGCCACCCAAAGGGGCATTGCATGGCTATCCTCAAAACAACCTCGTCTCACCTTTGCTCGGGCGATCGCCCTTTTTTATCAACCCTACAAACCCTCTTCCGGGATACATCCCCGGGCGGTGATTAGTGAGGGAGTGATTATGGGCAAAAATGTTGCCATTGGTGCTAATGCGGTGATTAGTGAGGGAGTAAAATTAGGGAATGATGTGGTTATCCATCCTAATGTGGTGGTTTATCCTCAATGTGTTATCGGCGATCGCACCGAACTCCATAGTAACTGTAGCATCCATGAAAGAACCCACATGGGTTCAGATTGTGTAATCCATAGCGGGGCGGTAATTGGAGCAGAAGGATTTGGATTTGTTCCCATACCTCAGGGCTGGTATAAAATGCCCCAATCAGGTTATGTCATCCTAGAAGATGGAGTAGAAATAGGGTGTAATAGTACAATAGATCGCCCTGCCTTGGGAACTACAAAAATTGGTAAAAATACTAAGTTAGATAACCTTGTCCATGTGGGCCATAATTGTCAGATAGGGGAAAACTGCGCCTTTGCAGGGCAAGTAGGTTTGGCAGGGGGAGTAGAAATCGGTAATAGGGTTATTTTAGGAGGGCAAGTGGGAGTAGCTAATCAAGCCGTCATCGGTGATGGGGCAACGGCCACAGCTCAAACGGGAATTTCTAGTAGTGTTAAGGCAGGGGACATCGTTTCTGGTACACCTTCGATGCCCCATAGTCTCTACTTAAAATTAGCAGCCCTTTATAAACATATTCCCGAAATGTATAAACTTCATCGCACCTTGAAAAAAAATCTTTAGATAAAGTGCTAATGGGGAATTTGTCAAGCCATTTTTAGGACACAATGTAAATGAATAAATTATGAAATTATTGGTATTGAGTAATGGTCATGGAGAAGATACCATTGCCGTTAAAATCATCAAGGAATTACAGTTAATAGAGCCAGAAATGGTCATCGCCTCTTTACCCCTAGTGGGGGAAGGATTTGCCTACACTCAAGCTAATATACCCATTATTGCCCCCGTAAAACAGATGCCCTCAGGAGGATTTGTTTATATGGACAAAAAACAACTCTGGGGGGATATGAAACAAGGATTGATACAACTGACTATTGCTCAATATCAAGCCATCAAAAAATGGGCTAAGGGTGGGGGAAAAATATTGGCAGTGGGGGATATATTACCCTGTGTGTTTGCTTGGTTAAGTGGCGCTGAATTTAGCTTTGTACCTACGGCAAAATCTGAGTATTTCTGGAAAGATGAGGGGGGATGGTTACCCCATACCAATGGATTAGATCGTTTTTTTGGTAGTGTTTTTTATCCTTGGGAAAGATGGTTAATGAGTCATTCCCGTTGTCGGGGGGTATTTCCTCGAGATACCATCACCGCCCATAGTTTAGCCCAACGGCATATTAACGCTTTGGATGTGGGTAATCCCATGATGGATGGTATTGCTGATCATCATTTTAATCTGGAATTTGATCCCTATGAAAATCATTTAAAAATAGTGCTTTTACCAGGTTCGAGGATGCCCGAAGCCCTTGACAATTGGCAACTTATTCTTCGGGCTGTGGATTGTCTTTTAGAATCAATGGATTATCAATTTTTATTTCTAGGTGCGATCGCCCCTTCCCTACCCCTCGAACCATTTATAGAATCCCTTAATTCTTCATGGCGCCTCCGTAAAACCCAACAAAAACCCTTACCCATCAGGGATCAAAAAATAGTGAACTTTCAAGCAAAACAAGGTACATTAATTATTAGTCAGAGTGCCTATGCCGATTGTCTTCATTATGGCGACATGGCGATCGCCATGGCAGGGACAGCCACAGAGCAATTTATCGGACTAGGAAAAAGTGCCATAACCATTATCGGTAAAGGACCACAATTTAATCGTCAATTTGCCCAAAATCAAAGTTATCTGCTCGGAGATTCCATCAATGTATTAGAGAAACCAGAAGAAATAGTAAATAAAATAAAAAAAACCTTAGAAAATCCAGACTATTGGCAATTAGTAGCCGAAAATGGAAAAAAAAGAATGGGAAATCAGGGGGCATCTCGCAAAATCGCTCACCACTTAATCAATCAATTAATGTAAACGAAAAATCATGATTATGGACATCAAAGAATTAATCGAAAGATATGAAAACGGAGAAACCAACTTTGAAAAATTAGATCTCCATGGTCAAATTTTCAATGGTAATCTTAACTTGAGTCGTGCTAACCTCAAGGAATCTGATTTAAGTGGGGTAGAATTTGTTAACTGCTCATTGATTGAAACCAATCTTAAGGGTTGTAACCTTCAAAATGCCACCCTTCAAGGAGATATGACAGGCATCAACTTAATTACCTCTAACTTGACTCAAAGTAATCTTTCTAAATCTAACCTTACCGATGCTAGTTTACGGGCGGCCAATCTCACGGAGTCTAATTTGAGTGAGTCAAAATTAATTTATGCCCTTCTCCATGATTCCATCCTTAAGGATGCTAATTTAACTAAAGCCCAGATGACAAACTGTCTTTTGAGTCGGGCTAATTTGAGCGGTGCTAATCTTCAGGGAGCAAATTTACAGGGTTGTAACCTCACCAATGCCCTATTACTTAATACTAATTTGGAGGGGGCTAATCTTTCTTTTGCTCAGTTGAATAGTGTTAATGCGGTGGGTATTAATGCCACGAAAACGAATTTTAGTCATGCTAATTTGAGCGCTGGTAATTTTGCTAGTGGGGTTTTTCTTAGTGCTAATTTGACTGATGCCATGGTGACTTGGGTGAGTTTACGTAGTGCTGATTTTTCTAAGGCAAATTTTTCGGGAGCTAAGTTATCATGGTCTAATTTTATGAGGGCGAATCTGACTAATGCTAATTTGATTGATGCTCAAACTAATAATACTAATTTTGAAGGGGCTATCCTTGATGGGGTGGTTTTAAATTAATCTGCTGGATAATTTTACTCTGCATTACTTTTATTCCCTCAATACCTAATTAGGGTTTGTTGAAAAAGTGGAGTCGTCAGGGCGGGGAATAGGTAATGGTTTTTGCTCTTTAACTGTGTTTTTGCAAAAAAAAACATTATTTTTCTGTATTTTTTGATGGTTATAATGTGTTCAAATACTTGATATGTCTAGTTTATAATTCATTCAGAAGACCCTAATTATGGTTCGTTTAAAATCTTGGCAATGGTTTATTTTGGCTACCCCCGCGCTGGTGATGGTGTTATTTTTTGTGGTGGCTACGGGGTTACAGATTCATCGGTGGGGTATAAATTGGATTTGGGCAATATTTGTGGTGTTGTTTGTGGGGTGGCGTTGGCTGTTGGTAAGGTGGACTAAGCCTTTGATGCCTAGTGTGGAAAGTGCGATCGCCTCTGCCCAAGAAAGTTTAAATAATCGTTCTTCTTTTGATAATAATGATCCTGAAATTTTAACAAAACTTGAATCCGCTTTACAAAAGGTTATCCAAGAAAGCAAAGATGATCCTCCTTTGTGGGAAGATTTTCAACTTTTTTTCCAACGTTGTCAAGATTTGGTACAGGCGATCGCCCTTATTTATTATCCTGAAGAAAAATATCCCCTCCTCAATATTTACATACCCCAAGCATACAGTTTAATTAGAGGGACGGTGGATGATATGGATAAATGGATGAATCAATTATCCCCTGCCCTCAATCAAGTGTCCATTGCCCAAGGTTATCAGGGTTATCAACTATATCGTAAACTAGAACCCTCTGCCCGAAAATTAATCAAGGTATGGAATTGGGCGCAATGGGTGCTTAATCCTGCGGTGGCGGTGACTAAAATCGCCAGTAATACCACTACCCAACAGGCTAACCAAGAGTTATTAATTAATCTGAGTCAAATTTTAAGGGAAGTTGCCCTGAGTAATCTTGCTAGGCAAACGGCCTTGTTATACGGTAATGAAAGTTTATCCCTCGATAAGTTTGTTTCCCCTCAAAAAAGCCTTCCTAGCACCAATACTAAAACTTTACAGGAGATTCTTTCTGAGTCTCAAACCCCCGAACAAATTGAGCAAAAACCTGTTAATATTTTGTTAGTTGGTAGGACGGGAGCAGGAAAAAGTAGTTTAATTAATACTTTGTTTAATGCCCATACTGCAGAAGTTGATCTTTTACCTAGCACTACGGATATTAAAAGTTATCAATGGAAAGCTAACACGGGAGAGCAATTAAATCTTCTTGATACCCCCGGTTATGAGCAGATAAATCGCCCTGAATATCAAGAAAAGGTGTTGGATTATGCCCGTCATGGGGATATTGTTTTGCTACTTAATCCAGCCCTTGATCCTGCTTTACAAATGGATCGAGATTTTTTGGTTAAACTACGGGAGAATGCCCAAGATATTCCTATTTTTACTATTGTTACTCAAGTTGATCGTTTACGCCCTGTGCGTGAGTGGCAACCCCCCTATGATTGGCAAGAGGGAAATAAACCTAAGGAGGTTTCTATTCGGGAGGCGTTGAGGTATCGTCAGGAAAATTTAGGCTCGTTTTGTGAGGAGGTTTTACCTGTGGTTACTGCTAGTTATGGTGATGTTGTTCGAGAGTCTTGGTATGATAATATTTTAGCTATTCATATTCTAAGGGCGATCGCCCCTGCTAAACAAATTCGTTTGGCTCGTTTTTTCCGTAACCTAGAGGCTAAAAGCACGGCGGCGGCAAAGATTATTGATAAATATACCCTACAAATGGCGACAACCCAAGGATTAACAGCGCTACTTAAAAGCCCTGTACTACAGTTTATCTCTACTTTAACCACCGGTTCACCCCAATTAGCTTATATCCTTGCGCAAAGAATACCTGTTGAGCAATTACCGTTGGTGATTGGTAAGTTACAACTTGCCTATGATTTATTTTCTCTATTGGCTGAGGATAAACAATCTTTTGATTTACTTTCTTTATGGACTATTTTAATCGAAAATAATGGCACTCCTGATCAAGAAGCATGGGCTTTAGGTCATGGTTTAGTGGAATTTTGGACAAAAAATTTGACTTTTAATCAGTTTAAACAACGTTATCAATATTATCTTACCCAATGGACAATTGACAATTAACAATTAACAATGCACAATTAATAGACTTGTTGTGAATTAAATATCTACGTATCTTAAACCCTTATCAAATAAGAACGAAATTTGGCACAAAACCTATTTCGCAATAACTCAAATAATATTGATCAAAATCTGATAATTTGTTACTAATAATCATTATATTTTTTTACTTTTAAATAATGGCAATTTTACCTTCAAAATTAATTTTAGAACCCCTATTAAAAACTTGGTTATTGGAAGATATTGGCAGGGGTGATCGCACCACAAATGCCATATTCACCGAAGAAAATAGCCACCAAAAAGCCTACTGGCTATTAAAAGAAGATGGAGTAATAGCAGGTTTACCCATAGCAAAAATGGTGTTTCAATTATTAGATGAAAAGCTATTATTCACTGAACAAATAGAAGAAGGTAAATATTATTTAGCGGGGACAAAATTAGTAACCATGGCAGGAAAAATGGATGCCTTATTAACAGGAGAAAGGGTAGCCCTAAACCTCGTAATGCACCTTAGTGGCATCGCCACCATGACGAGAAAATATGTAGAAGCCATTGCCCATTATCCCACCCAATTAGTAGATACCCGTAAAACTACCCCAGGTTTAAGAATTTTAGAAAAATATGCCACCCAGATAGGCGGCGCCATCAACCATCGCATGGGTTTAGATGATGCGGTGATGATAAAAGATAATCATATCGAAGCGGCGGGAAGTATTGCAAGGGCGATCGCCCTTATTCGTGGTAATATACCTTATCCCCTTACCATCGAGGTAGAAACCAATAACCTTGAACAAGTCCAAGAGGCGATCGAACATCAAGCTAATATTATTATGTTAGATAACATGACCATTGCCCAGATGAAACAAGCCGTCACTATTATTAGACAAAGTAATCAAAACATCAAAATAGAAGCATCTGGCAACGTTACCCTTGACAATATTCAACAAATAGCCCAAACAGGTATTGATTTTATTTCCACTAGCGCCACCATCACTCGCGCCCCTTGGTTAGACTTAAGCATGAAATTTTAAAGTAAAGTTTTGATCACATTTATTTAACATCTCAGAGGATTACGTTAAGATAAAGTTAAGGTTTGGTTAAGGATTGATTAATCCAAGATTAACTTTTCAACGTAAATAAGTACCATAGAGGTTAAATGATGAAAAATCTTCCCACAACTTCCCGAGATGATTTTCTATTCCCCAAAACCCCTTATCACGGGCAAGATTATTTACAGGGATTTCTTTTTAACAGCAACTTACAAGAATTTACCCATCGAGTCGGTTATATTTCCGCCCTCCATAGCAATGGGAAACTATCATCCCAACAAGCCTATCATTATATTGAACAACTTTGGGACAAAATAGAACTTTCACCCCCAAAACCCTGGCGCTCATCAAAATAGGTATAAGTACAACCATTTTCTTTCCAATAATCTCTTAAGTCATGGTGAGGAGTATGCAAACTTGCTTTGGCTTGATAGAGAATTACTTTGCGATGATTACCGATTAAGACTCTTTTACTCGAATCAACGGTGATGAGTGTGCCTCCTAATACTCTGATAAAAGTTTCAAATCTTTCTATCATCGAATATTCCACCGTTTCAAGAATAAAAAAACTTCCGCTACAAATAAGATGTTTACTTTTTATCCATGTTTGCAGTTTACGAATTGCTGTGGATTGACTAATTTTTTTATCCTTATTCGAGACTCTCATTATAATACGTTCAGTTTCAAAAAAAATGCTTGGAGACTATAATCTAGTTAACAAAAAACAGGATAACCAATAATTAATAGTTATTTTTTATTAATCATCAGTTATCCTTAAGTTATTAAAAGTTAGTTAATGGGTGTAATAGATGCGATCGCCGCACCTTGCTTATGAATTCTTTGATACAATTCAGATAACTGACTATAAGAAACCATGTGAACTTTGTTAGGACGAGAGAATTTAGGTATCCGATTAAAAGTTTTAGCACGATAACCAGTCACCTCCACACGGAAAATTCTTCCATCCTCATCAGCGCCAACCCCCTGACGGGTAGCAGAATCAAGGGGAGTGCCTTGGAATGCCCAACCATCACCGGCAGCGCCCCCAGAAGGAGGTTTGATGGAGATAGGAGTTTGAGTTAAAACATTTTTATGGATGACAGGGGAAGTTAAATTTGCACCATAATCACTACTAGCCACACCGCGCAACATCGCAAAACTATGGGTAAATTCCACCATGGTGCGATTGTTATCGGTTTTATAGCCACGGAAATAGGGTACAATGTCATCCCCAAAGGCTTCAGTATATTCTTCACTATCGATATAAGCATTTATATCAGTCTCATAACCGTAGTTATCAAGAATATCACTATGAAATCTCATCTCATCTTGGTTTTCAGGGGTGCGCCCCAAAAGATGTTTAAAATTTAACTCCGTAAAACGATAACGGGGGCAGGTTTCAAAGAAACGACGACGATAAGCATCAGAATTGGCGATCGCCCGTACTAATTCCCTGACATTCAACTGACGATTACGAAAACGAGACTCCGCATTAATCACTCGCTCACTTTTCATCACATAAGAATTACCCAACACCTGACGATATACAGCGTTGATAATTTGATTAGTGCGCTCATCAGAATCATTGGGCTTTCTTTCAATGATATTGTCTTCTTCATAAAAACTTAAGCCTAAGTTAGCGCTTCTTTCTAAAGACATTTATGTTTCTCCTATGTATGTGGATTAATCTATTTTTAAGTTTTGTTACAAAACTTTACATCTTGTTTACAAGTATCTGTTTAATCAGCCTGTGACTAATCAAAAAACATCTTGTTAATTGGTAGATAATAAAATGGTGTAAGTCTTGATAGGTAAGGACTTTATATTTTTTTCCTTTCCATATCAGGTTATAAAAGGTGTTTTTGCTATGGTTTCAGTTTTATTAAACTGACAAGTCATTTATACAATGAATTAAGCATTTTGATCATCAAGAATTGTAAATAACTTTACAAAAAAAAATCGATTTTTGGTCAGCATAAGCAATACTTTTGGCAAAACTTAACATTATATTCACATTTCTTTACAAAATGAGCAAAAAATACCAAGAATAACTATCCATGATTAATTCTTATTTCCCCTCAACCCTTCCCCCAAAAAACAAGTAGCCTCTTTCGCATTCATCGGTTTACCAAAATAGTAACCCTGCATTGTGGTGCAATTTAAATCCCGTAACAATTTAAGTTGTTGGGCATTTTCGATGCCCTCTGCCACTACCTGTAAATTCATTCCCCTACCAAGAATTACCACCGCCGAAATAATCGCCAAATCTTCCTGTTTATTTTTCAACTCCCTGACAAAACTTTGGTCAATTTTTATCTTAGAAAAAGGAAACTTTTTTAAATATCCCAAAGAAGAATAACCCGTGCCAAAATCATCCATGGCTACCACTATACCTAATTCATCTAATTGGGTAAGAATTTTTTTCGCTAAATCAGGATTTTGAATAATACTACTCTCCGTAATTTCCACTTCTAAAAATTGAGGAGATAAACCATTTTTAGTCAGAATATTAGCGATGGTATAAACAAGATTTTTATGTTGAAATTGCCTAGCAGAAATATTAACAGCAACCTTTAAATCACCATAACCTAAATCATGCCATATGCTATTTTGACGACAAGATTCTTCTATTACCCATTCCCCGATGGGGGCGATTAATCCTGTTTCCTCAGCAATAGGGATAAAATTATTGGGCGCAACTCTACCAAGTAAAGGATGATTCCAACGAATTAAGGCTTCCATTCCGACAATTTTTTGTTTAGTAATATCTATTTGCGGTTGGTAATATAATTCAAATTCTTTATTTGTGAGGGCATCATATAGATAACTTTCCATTTGTAACAACTCAGTATGTTGTTGATTCATGAAAGGTTGATAATATTGATAGCTATTCCCCCCTAACTCCTTAGTGCGATATAAGGCGACATCGGCATTTTTTAATAAAGTATCGGGGTTATCTCCATCTTGGGGATAAATAGCAATACCTATACTCAAACTGGCATATAATTGAAACTCTAAAATTTGAATAGGTTTTTTTACACTGTCTAAAATTCTTTGGGCTACCTTTGCTACTTCGTCACTGGTTTTGATGTTAGATAATAATATCGTAAATTCATCTCCCCCCCATCTAGCGATAAAATCTACATTTCGTAAACTTTTTTCTAGTCTTTTGGCTACACTTTGTAAAAATTGATCTCCAATGTGATGCCCTAAGGTATCATTGATATTCTTGAAACGATCTAAATCAATAAATAATATGGCGATTTTTTGCTCATAGGTACTGGCATTGGCGATCGCCTTGTATAATTGTTCATTAAAGAAATTACGATTACCCAACTTAGTCAATAAATCATGGGATGCTTGGTAACGTAACATCTCCTCAGATATTTTTCTTTCCGTAATATCCCTTACCGCATAACAGATAACCTCTTTGGCACTATAAAAAATCATACTAATATTTACCTCCACAGGAAGTAAACTACCATCTTGGCAACGATGAAGGGATTCTTGCACCAAATCAAGTCGATAATGATGAATTTTATCAATAATACTATCAATAATTTCTTTATCCACCGCCATTAAGTCATAAATTTTCAGGGATAAAATATCCTCACCACGATACCCCGTTAAATCACAATAAGCGCTATTGGCTTCTAAGATTTCTTTTGTGATAGGATCAACTAGGACAATTCCTTCTGATATTTGTCTTACCACCGCCCGATATTTTTCTTCACTTTCTTGCAGGGCTTTTTCTACCTGATTATGATGGGTAAATTCAAAAATATGACTAATGATAATATCATCGTCACTAAGATAAGCTGATTGCGTATATCGATGACTATCGTAGGTTACTTCACGGATGAAAATTTGCTCTTGTTTTTTATTAACTTCTTCCACAAGATTAGTTAAAAAAGGATTATCTTCTGGATTGACTAAAAGGTTAGCAAAATATTGCTCAAAAAAGTTATTTGTCTTGATGATGATTCCCTTTAAATCTATTTCAATAATCCCATAAGCTAGTTTGTCTTTTTCACTGTGAATTAACCTTAAAATTTCTTTGATTAAATAAAGCCTTTCTTTCCTAAATTTAGTGGGGGTAGATTCAGAATAGGTATCTTGAATTAAAGTGTCTCTCTCCTCAATTTTTAAGACATCATCTTTAACAAAGGTATTAGTAATTAAAGGTTGTGTTTCTTCCTCCTCATCATCATCACGATTAGGGTTAATTAAATCATAGGATAATAAAACCTTTTGTCCTCCAATGCCGATACTATCCCCGCATTTTAATTCATGGGATAAACATTTATTACCATTAATATATAAGCCATTAGCACTTCTATTGCCTTTTAAGTCTCCGTCAATAATCCAGAATACTTTTTTACCTCTATTTTCTTTATATTTGACGGGTAATATTGTACAATGATAACGGGAAATCGTTGGATGATGAATAACGATAGTATTGCTAGAATGACGACCAATAGAATATACCTGATTGTTTAAGATAATTAGTTTTTGTTGATTATCATATTCGATGGTAATTCTATGTTGAGAGTCTTGACTAAATGCAACCATAATAAATCATTGAAGGAGAGTTAATGGGAAGTTGAGATATACATAAAAGATTTATCCCATAAAGGTTTATATAATTAAATGTTGTTTCAATCTATATTGAACAAATCTAAAATAGATTAACTAATCTTAAATATAGCTCAATTAATCTATATCATCATTACTTTAAGATAATTTTTTAATCTTGTAATATAACTAATTTCTATCTAAAATTTTTATTAAAAAAAGATAAAGAAAATACCTTGGATAGTATCTTTAAACCTTAGAAGTTAGTAAAACCTTTGAGGGTTTGTTTTCTTTCCGTTTCCCTTAAGTTTTTCCCTTGTAGTAACACATAAAAACCGCCCAAACCTTGAGGGTTAATTAATTCGTGAAGTTGATTTCGACGTTGCCACAATTCTGATAATAATATTTTACCACTGGATAAGTCATTAAGGCGATCGCCCAGTCCTAATTCCATTAAAAATAAAGCCTGTTGCGTCAATCCTAAATTATCTAAACCAAAATTTAATCCTGATTCTACCAAGGCAGTAAAATTAACATGGCTAGTAATATCTTGAATACCAAGATTAACATAAGGATTATGATGATGACGATGTTGATAATAACATTTTAAAGTTCCCTCATATCTTTGCGGATGATAAAACTTTTGGGCATCATAACCATAATCTACCGTTAAAACATAACCTCGTTTTAATTTCTGAGCAATTTTTGCCAAAATCTCCAAGGAGAATAAATTTACTTCTGTTTGATAATTATGAGGATAGCTATCCTCCCTCAAATTAACGTGATTAATCATTAAATATTCTTCAATTTTATCCGTAGAAAAATTATTGTATATTTCTCTTAAATTACCATCCTCCACTGTTACATAAATTTCTTTTAACTCCCCCTCATCTTTAATGATACGATGGACAGGTAAAGCATCCATTAACTCGTTACTAATAAAGCAACCGATAATCGACTCCGAGTCAATTTCCTGCCAATCTTGCCAAATAATAGGATACTTTGTGGGGTTAACGGTTTCTTTTTGTTTGATTTTTAAAGCCGTTGACTTTTCAATAATTAAGTATTGAATACATTCATAAAAAGAAGGAAACTTACTTTGTAGATAATCTAAAATAATTTTAGCTAAAATACCTTCTCCTGCCCCCATTTCTACTATTCTAAAAGACTTAGGTTGCCCCAAAACCTGCCAAAACTCCTCCATTTGTATTGCCAATAACTCTCCAAAATCAGAAGATATGGAAGAAGAAGTAAAAAAGTCTCCCTCAGGGCCAATGGCGATCGACTTTGACGTATAATATCCATACTGCTCATCATATAGACACATATCCATATACTCAGCAAAAGTTATCTTTTTCTCTGGTGAAGCGTTAATGCGATAAATAACCTTATCAAGCAACGAAGAATTATTAGAATTTAGCAACATAAAAACAATGGGGAGTCAATGGATAGTAAGAAAAAGTTACTTAACTTACATTGATTGTAAAGATAATTTTACCAAAAAACGATCGCCCCTATCCCTTTTAAAAGTATTATAAAGAATAAACAGAAATAACATTTCAGTGCTTAAGACTTCATTCAAAAAATACTTTAATCAAAATAAGTATATAAAGACTAGCTTAAGAAACGGATAAATTTATCAGCTAATAGAAATTAATTATCCATTACTTACCTTAATCCTCCTTTGCTAAATAAAGCTAACATAAATCATTACCCCCCTCCATAAATCTTTATTAATCAACTAACACCAAATCCGCCCATGAGACTACATCGATAAAATTAATATACAAATATTCCCCAAACAATGAATTTTAATTTAATTTATTAAATATTTTCTATTCCCTATGTAATTTATTAGAGGATAGGTGATGGTAAAACTTACCAATCAAATTTTTCATAAAACCCCTCAATAAAAAACTAAATTGAAAAATTATCTCCAAAATTATTACGCCACCATCACCAAAACCCTTAGGAAGTAAAACAACCACCAAAAACCATAAGATAAACCTTTGATTTCCCATGACAAGGAAAACTCACAGCAAAAAAATAAACCTAAAAAACTACTCACTACTTTTGTCTATTATATTTATTTCCCTCACAGGCTATCTATACTTACAATCGAGACTAATTGCCCAAAACACATACCAACAATCACAACAAGAAGAAATAAAAAAAATAGCCCAGTCAGTAACCTTCACCATATCTCCTAGAAACAATAACATGAACACAGGCGGTTCAGGAGTCTTAATCAATAAAGAAAATAATAACTATTATGTCATTACCAATAACCATGTCGTAGAAGACATCACCATTCTTTATCAAATAAAAACACCCGAAGGAAATACTTATCCAGCCCAAATTATTGCCCAAAATAATCAAAACTCCATCGTCGATGACTTAGCCTTACTAAAATTTACCTCTACTACCAACTATCAACCAGTTACATTAAGTCAAAATGAAAATATTAGTCAAAATCAATCAATCATCGCTAGTGGATTTCCCTTTGACGAAAAAGGAATACAATCCACAGACATCAAACATACCCTAGGAAAAATTAAACTAATCTTACCCCAACCCCTCAAAGGTGGTTATCAATTTGGTTATACCAACGAGATATATAATGGTATGAGTGGAGGGGCAATTTTAAACATTCAGGGAGAATTAGTAGGTATTAACGGATTAGGAAAATATCCCGCCATCGGTAACCCTTACGTATATCAAAATGGTGCAGAAATTGACGACTTTTCTTGGGATAAAATGAGTCAAATGAGTTGGGGTATTCCAATAAAATCCATTAGATTATTTATATCTGATTCCCAGTACCTCTCACCATAACACTTCTTATCAAACCCTAATTAATACCATACAACTTAATGATTAAAAGGGGAACTAAAAAAGTAAAACAAATAGTTAAAGGTAAACCCACACGGGTATAATCCAAAAACTTGTAACCCCCTGGCGCATAAACCATGGTGTTAGTTTGATAACCAATGGGCGCGAGATAACTATTAGAAGCAGCAAAAGTAACCGCATACATAAAAGCAAGGGGATTTAAACCGACAATTTCCGCAACCTTCACCGCAATGGGAATCATCAACACCACCGCCGCATTATTGGATAATACCTCCGTTAATAAACAAGTAGCCAGATAAAATAAAACTAAAATCCAATAGCCCGGTAAATTACCACCGATAATTAATAGATTATCCGCTAACCATTCATTAGTGCCAGAATTATCCATGGCAATACCCAAAGGAATCAACCCTGCGAGTAAGAAAATAATATCCCAGCGCACCGCGCCATAGATTTCTCCCGGCTTGAGACAACCTGTAATTACCATTAATACTACCCCCGTTAAGCTAGTAACGAGGATGGGTGCTAAGTTAAACCCGGCGATCGCAATTACCCCTATAATAATTGTAAGCGCAATATTAGCCTTATCCGTGCGCAAACCTTCCCTATCCTTTTCCTCCAAAACTAATAATTCCCTCGTGGTTTGTAAACCGATAAAACTTTCTTTAGGGGCTTGAATTAATAATAAATCACCAAATTTAAGGGGTGTTTTGCCCAATCTTTCCCTAATTAATTCTTGCCCTCTCCTAATAGCTAAAACAGTGCCATTATAACGTTGTCTAAATCTTAAATCCTTTAAAGTAGTACCAATCAAACGAGAATTTGATAAGATTAAAACCTCCGCAATTTTTTCTTCTTGAATAGAATCATCATCCTCTAAATTGCTCGAACTAAATTTAAAATCAGCTAGAATTTCTACTCCCCTTTCATCTTTAATATTAAGTAAATTAGTACGACTACTTCTTACCAACAAAATATCGCCCACCGATAAAACTTTATCCGCTAAAGGAGGGGCAAAATGAGTGTCATTTCTAATAATTTCCAACACATCTAAATCAAATTTTCTTTGAATTTGACTACTGCGTAAAGTTTGCCCAATTAAACTAGAATTAGGAGGAATAATCATCTCACTAACATATTCCTTGATTTCATAATCTTCACTCAAAGACTCTCCCCCCGGAGGTTTACGGGCAGGTAAAATTTTAGGAGCAAAAAAACTAAGATAAGCTAAACCAATAATAAATACGGGTAAACCTAACTTTGTGAACTGAAAAATGGTAAATTCAGGATAACCTAATTGTACTGCTACACCACTGGCTAAAATATTAGTAGAAGTACCAATTAAAGTAATTAAACCACCTAAAATGGTCGAAAAAGAAAGGGGTATTAAAAGTTTGGAAATAGATACTTTTGTTTGTTTACTCCACTGCTCAATTATTGGTAAAAAAATTGCCACTACTGCGGTATTATTAATAAAAGCACTAATAGAACCGACAATAGAACCCATTACAAAAATTTGCCTAGAAGGATGATTTCCTCCCCATTTTATTAGCCAATCTCTGACTATATTTAAAATTCCTGTTTTCGTAATCCCTGCACTTAAAATAAACATCGCCATCACCGTAATAGTGGCAGAATTGCCAAATCCTGATATTCCTTCTTCGGGAGATACTAACCCTAATAACATTAATACAATGGCAACGGAAAGGGCTGTTAAATCTACGGGTAACCACTCACCAATAAAAGCGGCTAGGGTTAAAATTAAAATGGTAATAGTTAGGAATATGGGTGATATTTCGGGCATTTTAAGTAAGTTTAAATAAATTGATTTTAGATGTTATAAATCAGATTTTAGATGATGATATTTCTTGTGTTTAAATAGTTATATAAAAAATAATATGTAATTATTAAATGGTTATTCTCTTATTAGAATGCAAATATAAATAGACTTCGATGGTTAGGTTTAAGTTATTATTTATAGTTAATCAATATTAGAATGAAACGCTATCAAATCTCAATATTTTTACAAAAATAATATCCTACGATTTTTATTATTGTGGAATGAATTATATAGCTAGTATTATTTAGTAATAAAAATTGACTTAAATTAAGGGTAATAATAAAACTATTTAATATCTATTAGCTTAATTTTCGCCAAATAAATAAACAATATTTTTTACTGTCTTTATAAAGTAAAACTATATCTAATTAACTAATATAAATGACTTATTTGTTCATATATTTGCCTTAAGAAAATATATCTTTAAAAAAGTTAATTCTTTCCTCCTTCGATTCTGGCCCAAAATTCCATAAACTTTCATAGAAAAAGAAAGAAACTCCCCCATAATTTTCTGCACGGGTACGATGGACTTGTTGTTTTATCATCTCCAATGGTACTTGTCGCCCCTTTAAGCCACTTAAAATAGCGATCGCACTGGGGATCTTATTTTTAGCATTTCGGATGTCTTCTTGGGCAATTTCTCGGTTGAAAGCGATCATATTATCTCGATAAACCTGTAATAATAACTCATCTATTAAACCCATTTTTTGCCATTTTGCCCAATCCAATAAATATTGTTCGAGGGAAAACTCTTGGGGATTAGGAGAAATCGAAATAACTATTTCTGGTTTAATCGCCTTAATTTGTTGATGGAGAGTAGCCAGATATTGAGTAATTTTATCCGCGCGCCATTGTATCCATTCCCCATTTAAGGCATTAGGAGGGGGCAACTGGCCATCATGTTCTTGACGATATAACCTCACCGTATAAGGATCATAACCCAATTCAGAAGGATAACCAAAATGATCATCAAATTGGATACCATCAATGTCATAATTACGGACAATTTCCAACACCAAATCAGTGATAAACCCTTGTACTTCAGGATTAAGGGGATTTAACCATACCCTCTCATGGATTCCCCCCTCCAACCATATCTCACTTTTATCAATGCGTCTGGTAATCCACTGGGGATGTTTTTGGGCAAGGAAAGAATCCGCAGGCGCCATAAAGCCAAACTCAAACCAAGGAATTACCCGTAAATTCCGTTTATGTCCTTCTTCAATAATTTCCTGTAATACATCTCGGTTTTGTAACCCCTCCGTAGGATCTAATCTTACTCCCGTGGCTTCCTGGTTAACTTGGCTAGGATAGAGGGTATAACCCCAATTCCAAACGGTGGGATAAACCGTATTAAATTTAGCATCCGCCAAAAGTGCGATCGCACCTTGGGTATTTTCACGACTAAACAAAACATCACTATCAACATTAGTCAACCACACCCCCCGAATTTCATCCCCAGAAATAGGCTGAGAAGAAACCCCCCAAGGCATAGTCACCGTAAGCCACACCGCACACAAAAACAGAAGACAATGGACAATGGACAATGGAAAATGGACAATTAAACCTTTTTTAGGCATTGTATGCTTATTTTTTATTCTCGGGATAATTTGCTTTTAGCCTGTTCAAAAGCTGATTATATCTCGCAAGGGTGCAAAAGAATTTTGTTAGACAGCATTCACATTGCTTAAAGTTTCAGCAACAGTAGAATTTTCATAATGGGTAGGAGTATTAACAGGATAAAAAGGTTGATGAAGACTAATTAAATTAGCAAGGGTTTTTTTCAACTGTGTACGAGGTACAATGGCATCCACAAAACCATGTTTTAATAAATACTCAGAAGTTTGGAAATCATCAGGTAACTTTTCCCGTAAAGTCTGCTCAATTACCCTTCTTCCCGCAAAACCAATGGTAGCACCCGGCTCAGCCAAAATCAAATCCCCTAACATCGCAAAACTAGCCGTAACTCCCCCCGTGGTAGGATGAGACAGGATAGGAATATATAATAACTTCTTCTCCTTATGACGTTCTAGCGCCCCCGAAATTTTCGCCATCTGCATCAAACTCAACATCCCCTCTTGCATCCTAGCGCCCCCAGAAGCACAGATGATGATAACAGGTAAACCATTAGCAGTGGCATATTCAATCAAACGAGTCAATCTTTCCCCTACCACCGAACCCATACTACCCCCCATAAAGCGGAAATCCATCACCCCTAGGGTAAAGGGTAAACCATCAATTAAGCCCTTTCCTGTTTGCACAGCGTCACTTAAATTAACCTTTTGTTGTAATTCTTTGATACGATCCTTATAGGCTTTACGATCAACAAAATTTAGAGGATCAGTGGGTTGTAAATGATGATTTAAAGGTTGCCAAGTGTCAGGATCAACCAATTGTTCAATTCTTTCATTACTGTTGACCATCATATGATGACCACATTCCGAGCATACCATATTATTGCCCTGTAGATCTTTGGTGTAGGTCAAAACTCCACAACTAGGGCATTTCGTCCATAAACCGTCCGCTATTTCTCTTTCCTGTTGAGGTTTTATTTCAGGTTCGGATTTTCTCAAATTATCAAACCAATCAAATAATGACATTTAACAACAAATAATAACAATATATAATAATATATCGTAGATCATCTCAGGAAAAGCTATGGTCAATGGAATAATCGGATGATAACCCAAAATGAAGTCATGGTATTAGTTGATAATTGACCATAAATAATTAATAACGGTTTTTTACCTATTTTTTGAGACAAATAATATATATTCCCCCCTTTAAATCAAAACTTCTAGTTTATTTGCCAAAGCCTTAATCAAAATCAAGTTTTATACCCCATCACCTTTACCCTTCCATAATCCATCACCCTAACACCTTTGATTGTTAATCAAGAGTTGTTTAAGGCATAATCAGAAAATTGTTATATAAAATTTGCCACAAAGAAACCCAATGATAATTAATAAATTTTTTAAACAAACTAAGGTTTTTCGTTATCCTGTTATGGTTGGTGCATTAACTGCCATGGTATTAGGATGTGGACAACAACCCGTTGCCAATGAAGGGCAAGTAGAATTTTGGACGATGCAACTACAACCCAAGTTTACTCCTTATTTTGAGAATGTTAATCAAACTTTTCAAGGGGAGAATGAGGAAGCAAGTATCCTTTGGGTGGATGTGCCTTGGGATGCCATGGAAAGCAGAATTTTAACGGCCGTTTCGGCGAATAATGCCCCTGATGTGGTAAATCTTAACCCTGATTTTGCTTCCCAGTTAGCTTCTCGTAATGCTTGGTTAAATTTAGGGGAGGAAATTCCTGAGGATGTGAGGGGGGAATATTTATCTAAAATTTGGGAGGCTAATCAAATCGAAATTTGTGCCACGGAAAATGATTGTACTACTTCTATTTTTGGTATTCCTTGGTATTTAACCACCACCGTCACGGTATATAACAAAGATTTACTACAACAAGCTGGGGTGGAAAATCCCCCTGCCAATTTTGAGGAGTTGGCCCAAGTTGCCCAGAGGGTGAAGGATGAAACGGGTAAGTATGCCTTTTTTATTACTTTTGTGCCAACGGATTCTAATGAGGTGTTAAATTCTTTGGTGCAAATGGGGGTAAGTTTGTTGGATGGGGAAGGTAAGGCGGCATTTAATACTCCTGAAGGGGAAAGGGCTTTTTCCTATTGGGTGGATTTATATCAAAGGGATTTACTTCCCCCCGAAGTTTTTACTCAAGGGCATCGCCATGGGGTGGAGTTATACCAAGCTGGGGAGTCAGCAATTCTAGGCACGGGAGCGGAATTCTTGAACACCATTGCCACTAATGCACCTACGGTGTATGCCCAGTCGGCGGTTGCCCCTCAGATTACTGGGGAAACGGGTAAGCGTAGTGTTTCGGTGATGAATTTGGTAATTCCTCGCAGTAGTGATAATCCTCAGAAGGCTATTGATTATGCTTTGTTTGTTACTAATAGTGAGAATCAGCTTAATTTTGCCCAAGAAGCCAATGTATTACCTTCTCATACAAGGGCGATCGCCTCTTACATCGAAAACCTAGAGCAAGAATCAGAGCAAAACACCCTCTTGGAAGCAAGAAAAATAAGCGCCATGCAACTAGATTCGGCGGAAGTTTTAATTCCTCCATCTCCCAATATTAATGAGTTGAAAAAAATTATCTATGAGAATTTACAATCAGCGATGTTAGGGGAAAAAACCGTCCAACAAGCGCTCGATGATGCCCAAGCACAATGGGATAATATGTAATATCAAGTCTGCTTGATCACTGACAAATTAGTAATATCAATATCTTAGTTCAATTTATTGAACGAACCATAGTTAGCCGTCACCTACGGTAACTCTACTCCTTCTCGTTATTTAATGGGAGTCTTACGTCAACACCATAAAAAATGGGGAAACTATTGCCTATTCCCCATTCCCTATTTCCTAATTGGTAATCTTCAAAACAGCCATAAAAGCCTCTTGGGGTACATCCACAGTACCTAAAGACTTCATCCGCTTTTTACCTTTTGCTTGTTTTTGGAGGAGTTTTTTCTTACGACTAATATCCCCCCCATAACACTTGGCTAAAACGTCTTTTCTAAGGGCTGGAATATGTTCACTAGCAATAACTTTTGAACCGATCGCCGCTTGAATAGGCACTTTAAATTGGTGACGAGGAATCAATTCTTTAAGTTTTTCCGTCAAAGCTCGTCCAACCTGATAGGCTTTATCTCGGTGGACAATCATGGCTAAAGCATCCACAGGATCTTTATTTACCATAATATCTAAGCGAATTAAATTATTTTCTCGATAACCAATTAACTGATATTCCATACTGGCATAACCCCGAGAACGGGACTTTAATTGATCGAAAAAGTCCGTTACCACTTCTGCTAGGGGTAATTCATAGATTAAATTAGTACGGTTAAGGGTAAAGTATTTCATATCCACAAATACCCCCCTTCTGGTTTGACACAAATCCATCAAAGTACCCACATAGGTTTCAGGGGTAATCATTTCAATCCTGATATAAGGCTCTTCGATTTTTTGGCGTTTTTGGGGATCTGGTAATAAACTGGGATTATCCACTTGGATTATCTCCCCGTCGGTGGTGGTAACACGGTAAATTACCGAAGGCGCGGTGGTAATCAGATCTAAATTATATTCTCTTTCCAATCTTTCTTGGACGATTTCCATGTGCAACAAACCAAGGAAACCACAACGGAAACCAAAGCCCATGGCGCTGGAGGTTTCAGGTTCATAGGAAAGGGCGGCATCGTTTAATTTTAGTTTTTCGAGGGCTTCTTTGAGATCTGAATATTGATCGGCATCGATGGGAAAAAGCCCACAGAATACCATGGGTTTAGCCTCTGTATAGCCCGGTAAGGGTTCTTTGGCGGGTTTGGTGGCGAGGGTGATGGTATCCCCTACCCTAGCGTCTTCCACGGCTTTGATGGAGGCGGCGAGATAACCCACTTCCCCTGCGTGAAGTTCATCCACGGGGATTTGGTTGGGGGATAAAATACCAATATCATCTAAGTCATACTGTTTTCCCGATGCCATGAGTAAGATGCGATCGCCCTTTTTGAGAGAACCATCAGTGACACGGAAATAAACAATTACCCCCCGATAAGGGTCATAATAACTATCGAAAATCAAAGCTCGAAAAGGCTTCTCTACGGTGTCTGCTGGGGGGGGAACACGATCAATAATTGCCTGTAAAATATCATCAATACCAATACCATTTTTAGCCGAAGCCCGAATAATATTAGTACAATCTAAGCCCACAACTTCTTCTATTTCCTCAATGACTCGTTCAGGTTCAGCCCCCGGTAAATCGATTTTATTGAGTACGGGGATAATTTCTAAGTCATTCTCAAGGGCTAAATAGACATTAGCAAGGGTTTGTGCCTCCACCCCTTGGGAAGCATCCACCACCAACAAAGCCCCCTCACAGGCCGCCAAAGAGCGGGAAACCTCATAGGAAAAGTCCACGTGTCCGGGGGTATCAATTAAATTTAAAACATACTCTTCCCCATCCTTACCCTTGTAATTCATACGGGCGGCTTGGAGTTTGATGGTAATACCTCTTTCCCTTTCTAAATCCATGTTATCGAGAAATTGCTCTTTCATCTCCCGATCTGCTACCGTATCGGTAGTTTGTAACATACGGTCTGCCAATGTTGACTTACCATGGTCAATATGGGCAATAATAGAAAAGTTGCGCAGTCGTTTTACGGGAGCGTCTGTCATAGCTGTTATATCGATATTAGTTTTTAGAAAGATTGAGTTTTAATATTTCTTCATTTATTTTAATATCATTTTGCTCTGACTGTGTGAGGAATTAACAATTAGGCTCATTCGGCGTTGGTGAAGTAGGATATGATTTTTGGTTTAGTTCGGCAATAGGCAATGGGCAATAGGCAATAGTAATAATAGTTTTGGCATTGCTGATTTTGAGTATGAAACATTATTGAATTACACAAAAAACTAAGACTTCTAAATATTATAACTGTTCCCTATTCCCCGTTCCCTGTTCCCTTCCTCAACAAGAAATCATACCTTAATTCACCAACGCCATAGTTTTAATATTATCTAAGTCTGAGTTTGTCTTTCCCTCGATAAAAGAAGTTGCTTTAAGACTTGCATCTAACATGTGCTGTAATCTGATGCGATCATTTTTTGCTAACATATTGCACCAATGCTAAATCCAGAACTTTTGGCGAAAATATTATCACCGTTGCCCATTCCCTGTTCCCTATTCCCTGCCTAAATCAGAAATAATATTTAAAATCAGCAACGTCCTATTATCCCTTAACCGCAATACATTCGATTTCCACTAAAACATCCTTGGGAAGACGGGCAACTTCTACACAGGCACGGGCAGGGGGATTTTCGGGGAAGTATTGGGCATAAATTTCGTTCATGGGAACAAAGTTGGTTAAGTCACTGAGGAAAACACTGGTTTTGACGACCGCGGAAAAGTCCACCCCTGCTTCTTTAAGGATAGCTTCTAAATTTGCCATGACTTGCTTGGTTTGGGCTTGTATATCCCCTTCTCCTACCATTTCTCCTTGGGCATTGAGGGGAATTTGTCCTGCTACAAAGATTAATTCACCGGTAACTGCGATCGCCTGGTTATAAGGGCCGACAGGGGCAGGGGCTTGATTGGTATAAATAACTTTTTTGCTGGTCATTGTATCGAAATAAGATGAGCAAAGCTAATTATACCAGTTATTGTAGTGCTATGAACTTTTGTTGATTGTTAGTCAGGGTGGTTAGGTGGTAGGGTACGTACCATGGTACGTCCGTACAGGTTTAATTTTTCTCAATTACAAAATTTTAGGAAAAACCATTGCCCATTGCCTATTGCCCTAAAATACCTAACACTTTTACCACTAACCTAGGATATAAAAATATATTAATACGCTAGACCCATACTGCGGGTAGTTTCAGCACCTAAATAAACACGGATACTTAAGAAGTCCGTAGGACAAGCAGTTTCACAACGTTTACAGCCCACACAGTCCTCAGTACGAGGGGAGGAGGCAATTTGTCCTGCTTTACAACCATCCCAAGGTACCATTTCTAATACATCGAGAGGACAAGCCCGAACACATTGAGTACAGCCAATACAGGTGTCGTAAATTTTTACACTATGAGACATAAAAAAAGATGCTCCTTACCGAGTTTTGTTTTTTATTAATGATTTCTCAATTTCAGCTTTACTTTATCGCAGTATAGGCTCTAGGCTACCTTTTCTGATATATAACTTTAAACTCTGTAACAATTTTTATTTTTTCTTTTCATTCTCGGGGATTCAAGCTACTATGGTCTTTGGCGAAGCAGATTCCACAGATGCCCCATCGCTCTAGCTCTCCTAGGGGAGTAGGTGTTTGACAGCGAGGACAAGGGGGTAAAGAGTGCGATCGCCCTTTAATTTTGTTTAACCACTGTTCTAGGGCTTCTTGGGGGGTAACGGGAGAAGATTTTTCGGGGGGTTGGTATTGGTCATGGAGAATGCTAGGATTTACCAAATGGGTTTCTTCTTCGGGATCAACCCAACTTTTTTGATACCATTTAGTAGTGGTAAAGCGTATATCTTTGATAGACTCATTTAAACGACGGTTAATCTTTTTGAGTAACGTATATCTTTGTAAGGATAAGTTTTGCGCATAGGCACTACTAGAAGTGGATACCCATAAAATGTCATCCCTAAGGGCGATCGGTTTGGTGTGTTGTGCTACCCTATGATTAACTACCGTAAACCAACATCTTACCAGTTGCTGGTATCTTCTTTGGGTTTCCCACTGAGGTTGAGCTAAAATGGCATTTAATAACTTATCAATTGATTCAAAAGTCATGAGTTTATGAGCGAGAAAGAAACATCCATACATCCCCTTGTTCAACTTACCCTAAAAAACATCGATTTTGACTTAAGTTTTGAACTTCAACAATTTGAAGAATCCCAACAAAAAAAAGTGGAATCTTTGGCGGTAGTGGAATCATCTCCCATACCCCATGACTTACCAAAGCAACCCATCGACTATCACTATGTTTCTTCTCCCCCCCCAGAGGAAGAAGACGATAATATTCCCGTTGCCTCGCGCATTATCCCTGATAAATACAGTCTCAAGGAGATTATTTTCACCCCTTGGGCTATGTTTGGCTTAATCATTTTTATTGCTACCAACGCTTTAGTTTTTATCAATTGGGATTTAAATTCTTCTCAAACCGATATGGTTGAAAATAATAATTCTTTGGTGGAGGAATCGACTAATAATCAAACCCCTGAAAATAATTTACCCGTCGTATCTAGTGGGGAAGAAACATCGACTAATTCTACCCCTCAAGAGGAAGTTAGTTTTGAGTTACCATCTCCCCCTGATTTACCTTCTCCCTTACCCCCTAACGAGAATGGAAACAATGCTCAAAGTAATGTTAATAATCAAAATGAAGATAATAATCTTTATCCCAATCTAAAAACAGCCCTTCTTAGTGAGGCTGTGATGTATTTAGCAGAATCTAACGGTGAAAATTTATCTCCTGTTAATATGCCACAGGGTGACATGGTGGGTGGAAATTCTCCCCAATATCATCTTATTACTGATTATAAAAGCCCAGAACATTTTGCTAGGGTGCGCGAAAAGATACCCAGTGCGGTGGTTACTAATGTTAATCAAGAAATCAAAATTCAATTGGGGGTTTTTGATAATAATTCTTTGGCACAACAACAGGCACAACAAATTCAACAAACTCAACAGTTAGCTGTTAATGTCATTGCTACTAGGTAATAGTTAGGCTAAGGATATTTTTTGTAGAAGCAGGATTCAAAGTGATGATATTTGAGGATGGCTCAATGATATTTCATATCGTATGTTGTACAACCTAATTTTTTCCCTTGGTTTGAAAATCGTGGCGTTGCTGATTTTAAATATGAAACATTATTGAATTACTTCAAATATTTAATATTAAAACTATTTTTACCATTGCCTATTCCCTAACTAAACTATAGGTTATACCTTAATTCACCAACACCAAAATTATTATTTTTTAGTGAAGGTTAAATAATAAGATTAAACTTATATATTTTCCCCAAAAAAGGATAAAGATAAAGTATTCGTTTTGTTGATGAATGAGAATAAAAGTGCTGAAAAAACATACAAAGTAAGAAGTTAAAACGGAAAATAAAGAGCCATGCCAATGGTTAAATTGAATCAAATAAAATAGGGCAATTCCTAAGGTAATAAAACTCAGAATACAAAAAAAGTAGCCCCATGATTTTGGATAGGTTATCCATGGAGGTTTTATCATCATTTCTCCTAAAGTATAGCCACAGGCGATCGCCATGGGAATGTATAATGAAAGTAAACTAATATAATGATGGGTTGGATTTAATAATAAAGTTATAATTAAAGATATAAAAAACCAAATTAAACATAACTTTCCCCAACTATAATTTTTATTTTTTAGGGCGGAAATAAATCCAAAACAACCAATTAAAACCCAAGAGGAAAAATTACTTAAAACATTAACAATAGAATATTGGGAATAATATAATATATCCACTGTAGGCAATTCAATATTAATGAGAGGATAATTATCCACCTTCGTATGTAAATATTCTCCTCCATACCACAACACAGCGGGGATGATGCCCAATATTATTCCTAGCCAAAAATAAGTAGAGGTTAATAATCTTGGTGTATCATACCATAAAAAAATAAGGGCGATCGCCCCTAACATCATAGCAATATCCCAGCCTAAGCCAAGACAAATCAAAGTTAAACTAATCCCCACCGGCAAAGCCCAACGCAAATCACGACGGGAAATAAGAATAGATAGAAAGAAAAAAATTTCAAAACATAACCTCGCCCCATCAAACATTGCCAAACGCCCATAAAACATAATGGGGGTAGAAGTAAGATAAACCAACGCCCCAAATAAAGCATAAAAGCGAATGGGAAATAACTCCCTAGCTAAACAGTAAATCAAAGGCACAGACAACGCCGTTAACGTAGCCCCAAAAATGCGCGTAGCAAACTCATTGAAACCCCACATATCATAAGCCAAAGCAGTTAATATGTGCATCAAAGGAGGTTTCACCTCATAAAGACTCTCGGAATAATGGGGAAATAACCAATTAAAGTCATCTGAAAAAGAATGATTAATTTTACTAGAAATTTCCGCAAAAAAGTATTCTCTACCATCATAAAATGGCAAATTACCAAGATTAACAGTACAT
The DNA here is from genome assembly GCF_015207825.1 of Cyanobacterium stanieri LEGE 03274. Lineage (NCBI taxonomy): Bacteria > Bacillati > Cyanobacteriota > Cyanophyceae > Chroococcales > Geminocystaceae > Cyanobacterium > Cyanobacterium stanieri. The sequence continues at coordinate 75,614 of NZ_JADEWC010000004.1, read as the reverse complement.
AAAAAAAAAGCTCCTAAAAATAAAAAAGAAATAATTAATAATTCTTGTTTATAGTATATTGAGCCAAATTTATAGCGAAAAATTCCGCCTAAAAACATCGAAAAATATAATTATAATTACTATTAATAAAATTACAGAATAATTAAAAAACAATTGTTTGTCTTTTACAAAATATTCTTAACACCCCCTAGCCTAACACAGATTCAAATATTATTTCATTTCAAAACCTATGTAAATTACATCAACCAATAAAACAAAACAAGGGGACTAAAACCCCTTGCTATAATTTTTTTGTACTTATTCTGCCTCTAATTAACGATGAATTCTCGCTAAAAAAAATCCCATAAGAATAAAGTTATTAGCTACCACAAAATAACCTAAAACCATTAATAATCAATTCTCCATTATTAATTCTCAATTATTAAACCTACATTCTTTCCAATACTGAAATCCCCAGTAAAGATAAACCTAATTGTATTGTTTTCGCCGTCAAATCAGCTAAAATTAAACGGGACAATTTAACCTTTTCTTCAGCCTGTAAAATAGGACATTGATCATAAAATTGATTAAACTTTTGACTTAATTCAAATAAGTATAAACAAAGTCTATTAGGTAATAAATCCTTCTCCACTTCTTTGATAACATAATCTAGTTGTAGCAAATGTTTTGCCAAAACTAACTCACTATCTTCCTCAATGATAATTGGTTGATCAATAATTAGATTGTCTAAATCTATATTACCCTTACGGCTAACCCCTTGCACCCTAACATAAGCATACAGCAAATAAGGAGCAGTATTACCCTGTAAAGCCAACATTTTATCAAAACTAAATTTATAATCAGTAGTTCGATTTTGACTTAAATCAGCATATTTTACAGCACTCAAGCCCACCACTTGACTAACATGATTAATAAAACTTTCATCTTCATTTCTTCCCTCACTTTCGAGACGGTTTTCTAAGTCTTTTTTAGCTCGATTAATAGCTTCATCTAATAAGTCTTTTAACCTAATAGTTTCCCCAGATCTAGTCTTGATTTTTTTACCATCTTCTGCTAAAACTAACCCAAAAGGAACATGGGTTAGCTCAACATTTTCGGGAACAAAGTTAGCCTTTTTTGCTACTTGAAAAACTTGAGTAAAATGATTACTTTGTCCTGCATCCGTGACATAAATAATTTTAGTTGCTTCATCTTGTTCGATACGATATTTTAAACAAGCTAAATCAGTGGTAGCATAGTTATAACCCCCATCGGACTTTTGCACAATTAGAGGCAAAGGATCTCCTTTTTTATTAACAAAATTATCGAGAAATACACACTTTGCCCCTTGATCTTCTACCAATAAATTTTGTTGGTCTAAAACATCTATAATTTCTGGTAAAAAGGGATTATAAAAAGATTCTCCTCTTTCGATTAATTTTATGTCTAAAAGATTATAAATAACCTCAAACTCTTTCCTTGATTGTTCGCACAAAAGTTGCCATGCCTTGATGCTTTCAGGATCTTTGCTTTGTAGTTTTACTACCTCTTGACGAGCTTTTTCTTTAAACTCTAAATCTTGATCAAATTTTAATTTTGCCTGTTTATATAGACTAACTAAATCACCAATGGCAACGGCATTTGCGGTAGTTAATACCTCGGGTTTTTCCTCTCGCAAAAAAGCAATTAACATTCCAAATTGAGTACCCCAATCACCCACATGATTTAATCTTAGGACATCATGACCCCTAAATTCTAAAATCCGAGCAATACTATCACCAATAATGGTTGAGCGTAAATGTCCTACGTGCATTTCTTTGGCGATGTTAGGGCTAGAAAAGTCAATGATGGTTTTGCCCTCTGACTCTATTTTTGTTACCCCCAAACGCTCATCTTGATAGGCTGAGGTAATTTTTTTGGCAATGTATTCGGGTTTGATGGTGATATTTATAAATCCAGGCCCAGCTATTTCTAGGGGTTGACAAAATTCATCTAAGTTTATATTGCCAATTATACGCTGGGCGATCGCCCTTGGATTATCTTTCAATTCTTTGGCAAGGGGAAGCGCCACATTACACTGATAATCACCAAAGCGAGGGTTAGTAGCAGGTACAACTAAAGGTTCGACTAAAGTAACATCATCACCAAAGGTTTGTTTAAGGGCAGTGGCAAAAACTTGTCTAAGATTATCAATCATCGGATTTTAATTAAGATAAATAAAATTATTTTGGAGCATATAAACTGGATAGTGCATTGTTAATTGTTAATGCTCAATGGTTAATTGTCAATTATTCATCTACTCCAAAACAAATCCCCTTGGTTAATTTCCCGCCCTAAACTCATCATGGCCAAAAGGATTATGGGCTTGGGTGACAAATTCCTTGCGTAAACAGGCTTCTAAAAATTTAATCTTATAAAGATACCAAAATCGACTCGGTTTCCACACTGACTGCTGGGCATCATGACAAAATAAAGGTTGATTGAGATATTGCCATAAAGCAATGCTAATATTTTTGAAACGGTACACCATATAAACCTCCGTTAGACAATAGTTAGGGAACTATTCATAGCAAATAAAATGACTATATTGATAAACCATGGATGACGAGTAATTGATAATTACTTTTATCGCTAATTTATGGCGACGAATTTTTTATAGTCTCATATCCATCCTAGTAGAATATTTTGACTACGGTTATCCCTAATAAAGTTCACCCATCATTCATAATCTAGTCATCAGAAAAAATAGCCTTCTAGCTTATACTTACTAATTTGACCATTTTTCAAGGGGTTTATATCATGGAGAAAATAAGAGTAAAATAGAGCTAGAAGACGATAAACTTTTTAAGACGAAGATTTTGCCGAAATATGACCTCAAAAAATTGTAGTAATAGTTGACAAACAGGTTAATTTTTGCAAAGCCTATTGACTTCTGGTAATATCTATAGTAATAGAGCCACTAAAATCAGGAATAGGGGGCGCTGGTTTTGATAATCTTACCCTCACTTTGTTAACCAAGTCTATTTTTAAAACATCTTCAGCAATCACATCGGCTAACTTTTCAACAAGGGCAAATTTTGCTGTTTTAATAATATGTTGAATCATGGTTATGGCTTGACGATAATCCACGGTTTTTGTGATGTCATCACTTTTCGCCGATGGCTCTAAATCAAGCCAAATGGTTAAATCTACCTCAAACCATTGTCCCAATGTTCTTTCTTCTGGTAATAAACCTGTGTAACCATAGGCACGAATGCCATTTACGTCGATGGAATCCATTAATCTTTATAGTTGTTAATTTGATATTCTGTTATCTATGATACAAGTTAAGCAAGAAGAAATAAGGCATTGCTGATTTTGAGTATGAAACATTATTAAATTAAAGTAAATGTATAGTATTAAAACTATTATTACTATTGTCCATTGCCCATTCCCTATGGCCAAACTAAACTAAAAATCATACCTTAATTCACCAACGCCAGAAATAAGAAAATAGTTGTCTATGGTTAATTAACGCATTGCCATGGTGATAATCCCCTGTTGGCCCAATAAAACTTCACGGAGAAGGGTAAAAATGCCCAACCAGATAATGGGAGTAATATCAATACCACCGAGGGGAGGAATAACTTTACGAGTGGGAATTAAAAATGGTTCTGTGGGTAGATAAGCAATTTTGTAGGGAAATTTATTAACATCAATGTTGGGATACCATGTCATGACAATACGGAATATGAATAGAAGGGTCATGATTAATAACAATATACCTAATACTATGGTGCTAATGAGGGCTAAATTCATCGGTTAAGATAGTTTATTTTTGCTTAAATTCATTTCTATTCTAAGGTAAAATGGATTAGACCATATTTTAGAAAATACACAGTATAAAAAATTTATGACTCCTTCTTTATCTAATTTTCTCTGGAGCTTGGTATGGGGTGGTGCAATTGTTGTAATCCCCGCAACGGTTGGTTTAATCCTCGTTAGCCAGGCTGATAAAATTCGCCGTTAGTTAACACTTTGGGGGGTTGCCTTTCAACCCCTCTTTTTTATTTGTGGTTAAATAGTTTTTGACGATGGGATTGAGATGTTATTTAATCTGATGGGTGAATCTGGTTAAGATAGAAAAAAGATAGCAAAGCAATTTTTTAGTGATGGTTAATTTTATTTTTACATCCCCGAATATTTTGGGTATGGTGAATTTTGGTCTTAATTCTGCCAGTATTTTAGGTATATTTTTGGCGGTGGCGGGGGGTGGATTGTATTTGATGCGATCGCTCCGTCCCGAAATCTCAAGGGATCATGATATTTTCTTTGCGGCGGTGGGTTTGTTGTGCGGTGGTATTTTGTTATGGCATGGATGGCGATTAGATCCGATTCTGCAGTTTAGTCAATTGTTATTAGCTGGTTCGGCGATCTTTTTTGCCATTGAAACCATTCGTTTACGGGGGGCTACCAATGATCAAGCTAAGCGCAGTAGTTCTTATGTGGAAGACGATCGCCCCGTGAGCCGGGTATATCGTGCGGAATTGGATCAATATGATTCCTATGAGGAAGAAGAAGAGCAGCGGGAAATTATTCCCCGTCGTCGTCTTGAAGGTAGTCCCGATAGGACTTCTAGTCGTCGCAGTAGTTATGTAGAAGACCCCCCCCGCAGCCGTAGAACCCGTCGAACTACCGAAGGATATGGAGATGACATTTCCCGTCCTCGCCGTCCCTCCTCCCCTTCTAGTAGGGGTTATGAGTCTGATTGGGATGAAACCCCAGACCATTGGGATGATAATCCTCCCCGTCGTAGTCCTAGAACTTCTAGGGGCGATCGCCCTTCATCTCCCCCCCCAGAATCTAGCCGTCGCCCCAGCAGAAGACCCCCTGTTCGTCGTCCTCGCTCCCCCGAAGACATGGTTTCTTCCATGGGTAGTGAATATGTAGATTATCAGCCCATTGATGGTAATAATGATTACGATAATCAACCTGACAATGAACCTCCTACCCCTCGCAATGATCGTCCTTCTAATGCCCCTGATTTTGACTATTAACCCATAATTGTGTTTTGATTAGTCCTTTGAAACTAATTTCTATCTTATTTTTGCTAGGCTCTACTTTGATGGTGGGTGGTTGTGGCTCTAGTAGTGTTTCGGTGGTTTCCAATGCCCTCAATAGCCGTTACAATGACGAACAACCTGCCATCAGTGGGGATGGACGTTGGTTAGCTATGGTTTCTAATCGTTATGGACGCAGGGAAATTCTTCTGTTTGATTTACAACAACGCTCCCTTGTGGATTTACCTGGATTAAACAAAGACGGTGCGATCGCCGATAGTCCTAGTATCAGTAGAACAGGTCGTTATCTGGTTTATCTTTCTAGTATTCAAGGGCGTCCTGATATTTTCCTTTACGACCGAGCCACCCGCCAAAATCAACTAATTACCCAAGGTTATCGCAGTTGGTTAAGAAATCCTCGCATTAGTCCCGATGGACGTTATATCATCTTTGAAACTGCCCGTAGGGGACAATGGGATATAGAGGTCATTGATTTAGGTCCGAATATTGAATTAGATGAACCTGATGGCTTAATTTCTCAACCTCAGTAGCTATGGCACATATTCCGCTCTATGAAACTTACTCAAACTTGATCAATTAGTCAAGTTCCCACTCTTCATGGGATGGATGTTCACTTCCTGCTTCACCGAATCCTTAACAGACTTGCTATTAAGTTGGTCTGATTCTCCACAGGCTTTACTTCCCGACAAGCTATCGGTAGTTGGATATAACTCCAAATTGATACTAGCGTTCAAATCACGATCAATTTTTAGACTACAATTTTCACACTCATAAACTCTTTTAGAAAGAGATATTTTTTGTCTATTTTGACAGTTTGAACATAACTGAGATGAGGGGTAAAATCTATGGGCAATGATTAATTTTGACCCATACCATTCTGTTTTATATTCTAACTGTCTTCTAAATTCATAAAAGCCACAATTCGCTATGGCACTGGCAAGACGATGATTTTTAAGCATTCCTGACACATTCAAATTCTCAATCACAATTTCCCTGTGGTTTTTAGCTAACCATGATGTTAATTTATGAATAGTATCTTTTCTTATTTGGACTACTTTTTTATGTTGTCTAGCCAATTTTAATTTAGCTTTTTTACGATTTTTACTTCCTTTTTGTTTTCGAGCTAAATTTCTTTGCAATCTTGCTAATTTGCGTTTATGTTTACGGTAGGCTTTTCTATTTTTAACTACTGTACCATCACTACAAGTTGCCAAAGAATTAATGCCAATATCTACTCCTATTCTTTCTCTTATTTTGGGAGTATTTTGCTTATCTAACTCGTATTTAAAAGAGATAAACCATCTATCTGCATGACGAGAAATTGTGACATTTTTAGGAGTAACACAAGGTAAATTTTCATGAACATTAACCCATCCTATTCTTGGTAGTCTAAAACGATTACCACTAATTTTAATTGAACCATCTAAATAGAAACTATCATGGTGTCCTTTTTTCTTAAATCTTGGTTTTTTAGTATACTTATGAACCCACCAGTTTTTAAAGGCAGTGGACAGATTTCTCAAGGCTTGTTGAGGGCTACATTTTGAAACCTCATAATACCATTCGTATTTACTTTTTACCTCCGCAACCAATCGTTTATGTAAATCAATAGCTGTAAGTAATTTCTCTCCTTTTTCTAATGCTTGAAAACAAGTGGCAAGACCCCAATTATAGGCATGACGTGCCACCCCAGCGTGTTTAGCAAAGAGAATTTTTTGTTTGTTATTAGGTTTTAATTCAGTCTTAAAGCTGACGAGTGGCATCTCTTAATTCCTCCACTAACTTACGATTTTTATGACTTCTTGAACCATATAACCTAGCACTAAAAACAGTGATAATTTCTAACACATCATTCGCTAAATCTTCTTCAAAAGAAGAATCTTCTGTTCGATTAATTATAACTACTTCAGTGCCAAAAATTTCACAAAGACTAAAAACCAATTCACTACCAAATCTTAATAATCTATCTTTATGAGTTAAAACCAATCTTTCGACTTGATTATTCGTGATTAAAGTTATTAATCTTTTGAGACCTTTTTTAGAGTAGTTTAAACCACTACCCAAATCTTTAATAATTTCAATTTGCCAACCATTTTGGGCAGAAAATAATTCTAAAACTTGGATTTGTCGTTCTAAATCATCTTTTTGCTCATGACTAGAAACACGGGCATAACCTATCGTAAAAGATAGTGCTTTTTTGACACCTAAAAGTTGATTTAAGTCATATCGTCTATGACCATTGGCAGTACGTTCAGGAATCAAAATCCCCTCTGCTTCCCATCTTCTTAGAGTTGAGACGCTAACACCCTTTAGTTTTGCCGCTTCAGAAATAGATAATTTACTCATTCTTAGAATGTAGCTCAATAAATGAGTAGATTTAAGAAGATTTAAGTAAATTTTTGTTAACTGTTATCGGCCCTTCAAATAACAATGAATTTTCTATCCTAGGAGAGATCGAGAGCATTATAATTATAAATCCAAGCGGTTTTTTGATTAAGTAATTGTCCATTAACCATAGAAATCAAGCCTAAACCCATATCCCTCACCATAGCTTTAATACCCGTAGCGTGAAAAATATCGGCGTTGTTGCGGGAAGTTTGTTGTACTTTGGCGGTACGTTTTAGCCTCAAGTCTTGGTATTTGATAAATGCTTCTTCGATGGTGTTTTTTTGGTCAATACATCGGGCTAATATATAAGCATCTTCCATGGCCATGGCCGCTCCTTGAGCCTGAAAAGGTAGCAAAGGATGGGCAGAATCTCCTAAAAGGGTAATTTTGCCCTGAGTCCAAAAAGGTAGGGGTTGATGGTCGAATAAACCCCATTTGTAGCAAGGTTCGGGGTTGGATACCAAGTCAGTTAAAATAGTGTTTAGTAATTTCGATTTGTTTTGGAAACTTTTAGCGATTTCTTGTTTGTCCGCAGGAATTGTCCACCCCTGCTCTTGCCATTGGGCATTTTTTACCACCAAAACGAGGTTTAACCAAGGGTTTTGATTGCCGTTGGGGTAGGCAACGACGTGATGATTTTCTCCCATCCATACGGTGGCTTTGTCCATGAGGGAGTGATATTCTGTTTTGAAGGGTAATATGGCTCGATAGGCGGCATATCCTGCATATTGGGGTTTTTCTTGGGGGAAAAGGGTTTTTCTAACGTGCGATCGCACTCCATCTGCTCCCACGAGAGCGAAAACTTTTACAGAGTCTTGGTTTTGGAAATTTAAAGTAATTTGCTCATCTTTTACCTGATAGGATTGCAATTTTTGAGCAAAACTGATTTTATTTTTATTTTGTAGGGAATTGTATAATAATTGATGTAAGTCAGCTCGACGACATTGATAATAAGGGGTGTCACTATCCAACTTCCATTGGGCTAAGGTGCGATCGGTCTCAAAAGATCTTAACTCAAATCCTAAACATCGATGGGATATAGCTTCTAATTCCTTACCCATGCCCAAATCTTGTAATATTCTCACCACATTGGGGCTTAACTGCAACCCATAACCCAATGCCTCAAAGGAGTTTGCTTGTTCATATAAGTGAAAGTCTATCCCTTTTTTCTCTAAAGCGAGGGCGAGGGTTAAACCTCCGATTCCTGCCCCAATAATAGCGATTTTTTCTGACATGGTTTGGAAGATAATTGATAATTGATAATGAAGAATGGATAATTGATAATAATAGTATCTTCCCCATAGCCTATTGCAATAGTGTCCATTCCCTGAAGACTCCAAAAAATTTTATCCCGAACTCAGGTTAATTATAAAAAAGTCCCCCGTCACTGGGGAATTTAGGGGACAAAATAAATTTTAAGCGTTGACGGTTTCGGAAGTAGTACCGGCTTGGGTAGTAGCTACATTTTCAGACTTGATAGCTTTGAACATCCCAAAACGACATAAACCAGCTCCAAAACCCACACGCATTAATAACATGGTAGGCACTTCACGCAAAGACTTAATAAAACCAGAAACCCCAAAACGGATAATACCTTCAGGTCTTACAATGCCTTGCCAGATGGACTCTAACCAAGAAGGTAGGGTTTCTTGCGTCCAATCAGCGTTAATTACTTCCCCTTCTACCATACCAGTTTCGGCAATTTGTTCAGAAAAGCCTTCGATGCTGGAGAAGGAAGGATGGGACCATTGATCCAATAATTGACGCATTACCACCTTTTCCCATCCGTTGAGGGGTACTTGGCGATCGTCTCTTTGGTTCCAATCTGCCACCACTAAAGTTCCACCAGGCTTAAGCACTCGCATCATTTCTTGAGCATATTTTGCCTTGTCGGGCATATGGGGACCTGCTTCGATGGACCATACCACATCAAAACTGTTGTCGGGGAAAGACAAATCTAGGGCGTTATCTACCTGAAATTTAGCGCTAACGCCTTCGGGGGTTAATTCTGTGGCTCTTTGTACCTGTTTAGGGCTAATGGTAATACCTGTGGCATCAAAACCATAGCTTTTGGCCAAAATACGGGTACTGCCACCTATACCACAACCTACGTCTAACACTTTTGTGCCTTCGGGTAATTTATCTAAACCGCCCCATTTCACCATTTCATGGACAAAGTCGGCTTTGGCTTCTAAAAAGTCTTTTTTTCTTGGTGGTGAGCCGTAATGTCCTAGGTGGATATGTTCTCCCCAATAAAATTCTAAGATACCGTCATCGGTCCATTCATCGTAAGAGTTAGCCACGGTGTCGGGGGTTTCAAAACTGCGGGGGGTTGCTAAATAAATTACGATTCCTACCACTAAGAGCAGGGCGATCGCACCTAATATGTAATATAGAGACATTAATATAAACCTTTCAACCTTAATATTTGTTTACAATTTTCTTATAATATCATTTTTTGCAAGGATTCAGCACTGCTCCCTTAAAGCCAATCCATTGACAATAAACGATGGATCTTGGAAAATAAAGCTCAAAGGAAAGTAATTAATAATTTATCTCCTGATTACTTATTACCCTAAATATTCCATGAATTTAACAGCGGAAGAAGTTAAACAAAAAGCTAAAGAAATTGGCTTCCATGAAGTGGGCATTGCATCGGTAGAAGAAGTAGGGGATTATCATCAAAGGGCTGTTAATAATTTGCAAAATTGGTTAGATAAAGGTTATCAAGCTGATATGGCATGGATGAGCAACCCTAAAAGGCAAAATATTAAGGAGTGTATGGCGGGGGTACAATCAGTTATTTCCGTGGCTCTCAATTACTATACTCCCCATGAACGTTCGGGCAACCCAGAGGATGCCAAAATTTCCCGTTATGGTTGGGGTAGGGATTATCATCGCATTATTCAGAAAAAGTTAAAGATTTTTGCTCAGTGGTTCAAGGATAAGAATATTGAAGCGAGGTATTATGTGGATACTGGCCCAATTCAAGATAAGGTATGGGCGCAAAAGGCTGGTATTGGTTGGATTGCGAAAAATGGTAATGTGATTACCCGTAATTATGGTAGTTGGGTTTTTTTGGCAGAAATTTTAGTTAATATTCCCCTAGATGTGGATAAACCCCATACTAATCATTGTGGTACTTGTAGCCGTTGTATTTCTGCTTGTCCGACGGATGCCATTAGAGAACCTTTTGTGGTGGATGCAAATCGGTGTATCGCTTATCATACCATTGAAAATCGCTCGGAAAAATTGCCTGGGGCGATCGCCCTTAACCTTAATAATTGGGTGGCAGGATGTGATATATGTCAAGATGTTTGCCCATGGAATCAAAGATTTGCTCAACCCACGGACGTAGAAGATTTCAACCCCTACCCCGAAAACCTCAACCCAAAATTAAGGGAATTGGCCAAACTCTCCGAGGAGCAATGGGATCAAAGATTGACCGCCTCAGCCCTCAGAAGGATAAAACCTGCCATGTGGCGCCGTAATGCCCAAGCCCAATTGGAGAGTAGTGATCATGAGGGGTAAAGTTAGTTATTCATTCTCCATTATCAGAAGTTGCCTAATCATTGACTGAAATATAAATAAATCTTGTTTCAATAATATACTAGGGTGGGGAACAGGGAACAGATAATAATTGTTTATTATCAATTGTTATACGGTGGATAATAGTAAACCTTAGAAATCTGATTTGGTGTAATATCAAGTTCGGAAAATTAGTTATAAATAGATTGTATCTTTGCCCCACCGTGTAAAATAAATTACACGGCTAACGATATTCCTAATTATTGATTGCTAATGGTAGAAAAAGGAAAAGTCTGACTCGGATTAATGGCAACTCCTTCCACATTGTTTTGGGCAAAAGCATATTCTTTAGTCTGCCAGATGGGAATATAAGGAACTTCTTGAGCCAAAATTTCTTGAATTTCCCGTAAATCCTGTTCCCGTTGACTAGGATCATTTGTACTTCTAGCATTATTAATTAACTCATTAACTCGCTCATTATAGAAAAAAGATCCTTGATTTTGGGCGCCTCCTTCAATGCAACCGTCCTCTTGGTTTCCTTCAGGGCAACTGAGGAAAGGATGAACATAATTATCAGGATCTAAAAAGTCGGGATACCAATCCCCCAAAAAGGTTTGATAAGTACCTTGACTGAGGTTACTAAATGCCGTGGCACTTTCCACCCCTTGGGGCTGAAATTCAATGATACCGTCTAACTGTTGCTGGGCGATCGCCCTTAGGGTATTAGCTACAGCGGTACGAGGGCGAGAAGTGGAAGGATACCAAATTTCGATTTGGGCAGGATTTTCCGCCGAAAAACCAGCTTGGGTTAACAACTCCTTAGCTAACTGTGCATTATCATCTCGATACATCTGCTCAAACACAGGTTGATAAGCATCAAACGCCCCCGGAATCATCGAATAAAGAGGCTCCGCCAAACCCTGGGTTACCCTCTCCATCATTAACTCCCGATTCATTATAAGGGCGATCGCCTGACGTACTTCCAATTGATCCAAAGGAGGTTGATTACGATTCAAAGACATATAAGTAATAACCGTGCCTTGCCCCTCCAAGGCTTGAAAATCTCCACCTTGGGCATCTTCCAATAAACTAATGGTTTGCTCAGGGGCAAAAGACTGATAAGCCACATCCACCGCCCCAGTAATAAAACTGTTATAAAGATTAGCCGAATTATCCGCAAAAATTTGCATATCAATGCCCTCATTACTAGGCATCTCTCCCCAATAATCTTCAAACACGTCTAACCTTGCCGAATCACTATTAAAAGAAGTGAGACGATAAGGCCCGGTTGCCACCAACTCATTAGGTTGAAACTCCCCCTCTCCAATGGTGTAATAGGCGGGAGAAACCGCACAAGCCCCAGGAAAAGCCAACAAAGCAGGAAAAGCAGAAAAAGGCTGTTTCAATCTAATTTGTAACTCATACTCATCGGTAGTTGCAACCTCCTCAATAATATCAGTCAATAAAAAAGAAGGTTTACCCCCATTTTCCATAAATCTATCCAAAGAAAACTTCATTGCCTCCCCATTAAAATCAGTGCCATCATGGAACTTAACCCCTTGTCGTAGGGGAATAGTATAAACCAAACCATCATCACTCACCGTAGGCATTTCCGTTGCCAAAAGTGGCACTAAATCCGTTGTACCCACATCATAAGTGTAGAGACTTTCCCCCACATTATAGATAAGGTTCATTCCTGCCAAATCATAACTATCCGCAGGATCTAAAGTTCTGGCTCTTAAGGTAGTACCAAAACTAATTCTGCCATTATTTTCGGTCTGATTATCGACATTATTATTCACCGTGGCAGTATTGTTACAAGCCACAATTAAACCGCAACAAATAACCCCAAGAATTAAATATTTAAATTTTTTGAAAATTTGCTTCATTTTGTTGATTCCATAAAAAATTAAAACTTAATAGATTATTGCCCCATTACTGGGAAATATTAATCATATATTTAAGTATGCAAGTATTTTTGAGTAGTAATTTTTATAACAATTAATATTAGTCTGGAAATATTGTGGGCAGGTTTGTTAATTCTTCATAGTTAGCTATATGATAGGTAGTGTAAAGTTTTATTGAGTAAGATTAAATTAATGGTTGCAGCAGCTCCCACGTTAAAATACGACATTAAAGATATTAATTTAGCTGATTTAGGTCATCAGAGAATTGAATGGGCAGGAAGAGAAATGCCCGTATTAAAACAAATTAGAGATCGTTTTGCCAAGGAAAAACCCTTCGCAGGTATTCGTATCGTTGCTTGTTGTCATGTTACCACTGAAACCGCCCACTTGGCGATCGCCCTTAAGGCAGGTGGTGCAGACGCGCTCCTTATTGCCAGTAACCCCCTCTCTACCCAAGATGACGTAGCCGCTTGTTTAGTAAGAGATTACTCCATCCCTGTCTATGCCATCAAAGGGGAAGATAACGACACCTACCATCGCCATGTCCAAACCGCCCTCGATCATCGTCCTAATATTATCATCGATGATGGTTCTGACGTAGTCGCTACCATGGTAAAAGAAAGACAAGAGCAACTCGGCGATTTATTAGGTACCACCGAAGAAACCACCACAGGTATCGTGCGCCTAGAAGCCATGTTCAAAGATGGGGTGCTAACTTTCCCCGCAATGAATGTAAACGATGCCGACACTAAACATTTCTTCGATAACCGCTACGGTACCGGGCAATCTACCCTAGACGGTATTTTCCGCGCCACTAACGTATTATTAGCAGGTAAAAATTTAGTAGTAGCAGGTTACGGCTGGTGTGGTAAAGGGGTTGCCATGCGTGGACGTGGTTTAGGCGCCAACGTCATCGTTACTGAAATTGATCCCATCAAAGCCATTGAGGCCGCTATGGATGGTTTTCGAGTAATGCCCATGGATGAAGCCGCCAAAGTTGGTGACGTATTCGTAACCGTAACAGGTAACAAGCACATCATCCGTCAAGAGCATTTTGCCTCCATGAAAGATGGGGCAATGGTATGTAATGCAGGACATTTTGACATTGAAATTGACCTCAAATCCCTTGCTAACATGGCAAAAGAAGTTAAGGAAGTACGTAACTTTACCCAACAATATATTCTCGAAAATGGTAGATCCGTTATCGTTTTAGGAGAAGGACGTTTAGTTAACCTCGCCGCCGCTGAGGGGCATCCTAGCGCAGTTATGGACATGAGTTTTGCTAACCAAGCCCTTGCCTGTGAGCATTTGGTTAAAAATCAAGGTTCTTTAGAACCAGGTTTACACTCCATTCCTACGGATGTGGATAAAGAAATCGCCCGTCTCAAACTTCAGGCTATGGGTATCACCATCGATGCTTTAACCCCTGAACAAATTGAGTACATGAACTCTTGGACTGTGGGAACTTAATTTTTATTCTTGGCAAGGGGTTTAAACCCCTTGTTGTATCAAATTTGTTTAAAAACTTATAATTTAAGTCCCCCAAAATTGGTAAGGGTTATTCAAAATAGGAATATAAAAACGCTCAGACTATTACCAGTAAAACAATATAGCGTTTTAGAGTTTTTAGGATTAAGAAGTAGTAAAAAATGTTTAGGTTATCAATTTATAACCATAAACCATTGAAAACTATTGCCTATTGCCTATTGCCTATTCCCTGGTTTATTTATCCTAACATCTAATACCTAATATTTAACTATGCGTAAAATACCTGCTTTTTTTTGTGCCATTATTTTAGTGTTATCCGTGATTGTACTACCTCAAGGGGCGATCGCTGCTAGTTCTAGTTTCGTAACCTCCACCTTTGAAAGCAAAAGCCTAAAAGGAGAAGACTTCACCGAGCAAAACTTACAACTAGCAGAATTTACCAAAGTAAACCTAGAAGATGCCAAATTTAATGATAGCGATCTAAGGGGCGCTGTATTCAACGGGGTTAATGCCGAAAGAGCAAACTTTTCTGGGGTAGATATGAGCGATGGCTTAGTCTATGTCACCAGTTTAAATAATACAAATCTCAGCAACGCTATTTTTAGAGATGCCATCATGCTACGTACAACCTTCAAAAATGCCAACGTAGAAGGTGCAGACTTTACTTTTGCCGTGCTAGATAGCGAACAAGTAAACGAATTATGTAAAAACGCATCAGGTGTTAACCCCGTAACCAATGCTAGTACCAGACAATCATTAGGTTGCCCATAACACTCCTAAGGCTATGCACTCCCCATCAAAAGATAACTATATGTTAAAGTCCCCCAGAACCCCTGCAGGGGTGATTCATTCTAAAATTTTTAGTTAGGTTAGAGTAATGAGTAAAGAGTAATAAGTAATGAGTATTGATTATTGACGATTGTAAATTGATAATCTCAGCGACTTTTACTATTTCTTAATCTCAAAGTTAGTAAAACGCTATATCCTTATATTGGTAAAGGTTTTAGAGTTTTTTCTTTCCTACTTTGAATCACCTCTGCCCCAGAATTGGGGGATATAAGGGGCGAACCTAATCAGTCATCACCGTCAAAACTTGAGGAGGAGTAGCATCAGGAGGATAAAGAAAATCCACCGACACCAAACGATTACCATTGGGCGGTAAAGTCACCGTTACCAAATTCTGCCCTTCTTCTCCCCTTCTTTGTACTAAATGAAAATAACGCCAACGGGGTAAACCCTCATCATCGGTATATTTCACCTGTACCAAGCCCCTAAAAAATACTTGTGGCCCTGGCTCATCCAAAAATTCCAAATTCCCCACATCCTTTTTAATGGGCGTGGAAATTTTAACCCTCACCGTTTTTTCCTCATCGGTAGGATTATATAACGGTAAAGTCAAACTATACTGTACCCCATAATTTCCATGGGCTTCTAAAGCCGTATCAGAATATCTTACCGCCAAAGGAGCAGTCTGCACTTGCTCAGAACCCAAACGCCCCCTCACAAGGGTACTTAAACCATAGGAAAAAGCCTCGCCACTATTAGGAATGGTTAACACCTGACTATTATCATCCACTAAGTCGGCTTTCCACATATTACCCATCGAAACCCCTGCCACTCGTCCATATCTAAAAGCACCTTCTGCATCCAGGGGAGTTGGGGCTAAATCCCGAGGGGAAGATAACTCCCCATTGGTTAACATTTCCTGCCATTCCGAGATTGCGGGGGCATCGTCTTCA
The DNA here is from genome assembly GCF_015207825.1 of Cyanobacterium stanieri LEGE 03274. Taxonomy (NCBI): domain Bacteria; kingdom Bacillati; phylum Cyanobacteriota; class Cyanophyceae; order Chroococcales; family Geminocystaceae; genus Cyanobacterium; species Cyanobacterium stanieri. The sequence goes on along the minus strand of NZ_JADEWC010000004.1, from coordinate 59,525 downwards.
TCCTCTCGATACATTGCCAAACTTGCCATATATATTTGTCCATCACTTCTTAATCTGACATAGGTAGAGCGGCCATTCAGGGGAGGAGTTAAACTATGGATAGGAATGGGTACATTTAATAGCATACGACTTTCCCCCGCAGGAATAGTAATACTTTCAGGAAAAATATCCTGTCTTTTGTTTTGTAATATATCGCCCATGACTCTGCTTCCAGGCCCGGCAAAAATATTACGCCCTGATACCTGAGAAGGTAGGGAAACAAAAGGGGCATCGGGTTGGCTTAGATAACTTGCTCCTTGCAAGACATAAATATTAACGTCCTCATCGGTGGGATTGTGCATTAAAATCCCAATATAAAGGGTTCTCATGTCTCCTTCTTCGGGGGGGCGGGAAACGTGGTGGGCAAATACATCAAATTCCCCATTAAAAGCAAAGTCTAAATGGGCATCGGGATTATTTTGATTTCCTTTGGGAAAGGTGGAAAGTAAAATTCCTTCTCCTAGCACTAATTCTGGACTATTACTATTAAAGACGGGAACTTGATTTAGTTCACCATTTAAGGGACGAATTTGATTCTCTGTGTTTTGTTGCGCTTGGTTTGTTTGAGCTGTATATATCGCTTTGGGCTGTTGTATTGAGGGAGATAGATTGACAGGGATTAGTAGTGAAAGTAACTCTAACATAGAAAATTAGTTTATTGAGGTTGTATAAGTCCAAAATTAGATTTTAAATATAATTTCTCCATTTGACGATCTTTTTGTTTGAAATGTGTCTCATTGATAGGAAATTTATAACATACTGACAATTTTCTTTTGTTGCTAAGGTGCGCTGTTATAAATTAAATTTGTGATGAGATTGTCTTATCTTTTTATTTAACCACTGTGACTATAAACCGAATTAAGTGAAATAGCTTCGTAGCTAACCCTTAATCTTTTTTTCAAAAAACTGTGGACATAATGAAATATATTTGCAATAATAAAGTTAACCAAAAAGTTATTGCTAAAGATTAGCAGGAAGAAAGAATGTACGTTTGTATTTGTAACGCTGTAACAGAAAAGGATATACACAAGGCAGTTAAACAGGGCGTATCTTCCATAGAGCAGTTGTCTGAGCAAACTTCTGTTTCTCTTCGTTGTGGTAGTTGTCAATCTCGTGCCTGTAAGGTTTTAGAAACCGCGCTATCTAACTCTTGTGTTAATTAAGATAATTTGATAGTATTTATTCGCAATATAGATAAAACTAACTAATTCCATGTTGGTGATCAGCATTGATCATATTTAATTATTAGAAATTGCTTTTTTTCTTGAAATTAATAATGTGCGATCCTAAAAATTTTCAGATCGAAACCAATATTCAATGGCTTGGCTCATATTATATGTAATTAAATCAATGGATAAGGTCTTTATTTTTCGTGTTTCTAACGGACTAACATCCACTGCTAAATTTTTAGTAATTTCATCTCCTAATGTTTTAGCAAAAATAGGAATTACAGCGTTACCAATTTCCCGAAACCCATGCCAAATTGTTTCATGAAATAAAAACCAATCAGGAAAAGTATGTAATCTAGCTCCTTCTCTAACAGTAATACATCGAGCTTGTTGATAGTGGATGGGACGTGGGGCTGTGTAAGAGCCTTTATCGCTACTGGTACCTGCCCTTAGGGTATTACATAATCCGTTGGGGGAGAGTTTGAGAAAACGACTAATTTGATCTTTTTTTCCAGGTGATAGTGATTGAAAGCGCTGTTTTGATTTTTCTGTATGGTTTGAACCTACATGGTTATATATTAAGTTATTCCTTTCTCTTCGGTGACACAGGGAATAAATACCTTGAGGTTTTAAAGCAAAATTATTTCTAAATCCCGAATAGTCTAATGTTTCGGCTTTAATGCCTTGATTAGTACCGATAAAAGCAGGGATTAAATTTAAATCACCGATCGCACTTTGTACATCATTAAATTCCCCTGTTTCCATCGGATAATTAAGGGGAATCATATCCCCACGACTTCCTAACAAAATTAGGCGTTTTCGTTTCTGAGGTGCTCCAAAATCACTGGCATCCATAATCTTGGGTTGAGGTACAGTATAACCAATATTATTAAACTCTTCGATTAACTGCTTTAAAAATTGCTGATGTGTTCCTGTCAACATTCCAGGCACATTTTCAAATATAAAATATTTTGGTTGTAAATCCCTAATCACTCTCAAATACTCGAATACAAGGGAGTTACGAGGATCATCTAGTTGACGTTTTCCCATCAACGAAAAACCCTGACAAGGAGGCCCCCCTGCCACCAAATCAAGTTCTCTTTTTCGGAGTATATCTTTTAAAATCCCTGTATCTAATTGAGTAATATCTTGGCAAATGGTTTTAGTATAGGGAAAATTCAGATGATGAATTAAAGCATGAATAGGATCAATTTCCACCGCAGCGACAATGTCAAACCCTGATGCTTCTAAACCCAAGGACATTCCCCCACACCCTGCAAATAAATCAATGGCAATGGGTCTTTTTCTTAGTGGAGAATTGATAATTGATAATTGAGAATCAAGAGTCATCTAGTCCATGGGTAATTGTTAAGCAGAAAATTAATTGTCCATTGTTAATTGTCCATTGTCAATTGAAGAAAAAACCCCCTACCGAAGTAGAGGGCTAATTTTTAATCACTTATGGGGGCAAATTCAAGTTTTAACCGAACTTACCAGCTGTAGAAGCAATCAAGAAGGCTGCGTAGGTAAGGATGTAACCGATAGTAAAGTGGGCTAAACCAACCAAACGAGCTTGTACGATGGACAATGCAACGGGCTTGTCTTTCCAGCGAACTAAGTTAGCTAGAGGAGTGCGCTCGTGCGCCCATACGATAGTTTCGATCAACTCTTGCCAATATCCACGCCAAGAGATTAAGAACATGAAACCAGTGGCCCAAACGAGGTGTCCAAATAAGAACATCCAAGCCCAGACGGAGAGGTTATTAACACCATAGGGGTTATAACCGTTGATTAACTGAGCGGAGTTCGCCCATAGGTAATCTCTGAACCAACCCATGAGGTAGGTAGAGTTTTCGTTGAACTGGGCAACATTGCCAGTCCATACACCAAGGTGTTTCCAATGCCAGTAGAAGGTTAACCAACCGAGGGTGTTTAACATCCAGAACATAGCGAGGTAGAAGGCATCCCATGCGGAGATGTCACAAGTACCGCCACGGCCAGGACCATCACAAGGGAAGGAGTAACCAAAGTCTTTTTTGTCGGGCATTAGTTTAGAACCACGAGCATCTAAAGCACCTTTGACCAAAATTAAGGTGGTGGTATGTAAACCAAGGGCGATCGCATGGTGTACTAAGAAGTCACCAGGACCGATGCTGAGGAATAAGGAGTTAGTACCACTATTGATAGCATCTAACCAACCAGGTAACCATACTGCGCTAGAAGTAGAAGCGATACTGTCAGGGTTAGCAAGTAAGGCGTCAAAGCCATAAAGAGCTTTACCAGAAGCCGCTTGAACAAACTGAGCGAATACAGGTTCGATGAGGATTTGTTTTTCGGGAGTACCGAAAGCAACCACTACATCGTTATGAACATAAAGTCCGAGGGTGTGGAAACCTAAGAAGAGGGATACCCAGCTGAGGTGGGAAATGATCGCCTCTTTGTGTTCTAGCATACGGGCTAAAACGTTATCTTTGTTAGCTTCGGGATCGTAGTCACGTACAAAGAAGATTGCACCGTGGGCAAAAGCACCAACCATTAAGAATCCAGCGATATACTGGTGGTGGGTGTAAAGGGCCGCTTGGGTGGTGTAGTCCTTAGCAATGAAAGCGTAGGAAGGTAGAGAGTACATATGTTGAGCCACCAAGGAAGTTACAACCCCTAAGGAAGCTAGGGCTAAACCTAACTGGAAGTGTAAAGAGTTGTTAACGGTGTCATATAAACCTCTATGTCCTGCGCCTAATCTTCCAGAAGGAGGATTGTGAGCAGCTAAGATGTCTTTGATGCTGTGACCGATTCCCCAGTTAGTGCGGTACATATGACCAGCAATAATGAAGATAACTGCGATCGCCAAGTGATGGTGTGCAATGTCAGTCAACCATAAAGACTCGGTTTGAGGATGGAAACCACCTAAGAAAGTAAGGATTGCAGTTCCTGCACCATCAGCAGTTCCGAAGGCATGGTTAGCAGTGTCAGGGTTTTGAGCATAAACACCCCAATTACCAGTAAAGAAAGGAGCTAACCCAGCAGGGTGAGGTTTTACACTCAAGAAGTTATCCCAACCTACATGGATACCACGGGACTCAGGAATGGCTACGTGAACTAAGTGACCAGTCCATGCTAAAGAACTCACACCGAATAAACCGGCTAAATGGTGGTTTAGGCGAGACTCAGCATTCTTGAACCAAGAAAGGCTAGGACGGAACTTAGGTTGTAAGTGTAACCAACCAGCAAACAAGAACACAGCAGAGAGGATTAAAAGACCTACTGCACCACTGTATAAGTCTTGATTTGTGGTCATACCGATGGTATAAAACCAGTGGTAAACACCAGAGTAAGCGACGTTTACGGGACTAGATGAACCAGCTTGAGAGAAAGCATCGATCGCACCTTGACCGAAATGAGGATCCCAAATCGCATGGGCGATGGGACGTACGTTTAAAGGATCTTTGATCCACTGCTCAAAATTGCCTTGCCATGCTACATGGAATACGGTACCGGAAGTCCAGAGGAAGATAATCGCCAAATGACCGAAGTGAGAAGCAAAAATCTTTTGATAGAGGTTCTCTTCGGTCATACCGTCATGGGTTTCAAAGTCATGAGCGGTAGCTATTCCGTACCATATCCGCCTTGTAGTTGGATCTTGGGCTAAATCTTGGCTAAATTTGGGAAATTTAGTTGCCATAGCTTTTTCTAGGAAGTCTCCTGTTACACAATGAGGGTCAACGTTTTATTTTGTCGTTGCTCAATTTTGTTTTTTTGCTCTTGCCCAGAGCCTATGAGGATAAGTCCGGGCAAGTTTTAAAGTGTTTTTTTTAATCTTGTTGAAAATGATTTACATCATCATCAACCTCTAATTTAACTTTTAAAACGGCTTCATTTGTTATTTTATAACCTATTTAACCGTCCCTTTCCCCACAATTGTAGAGAAAGTTTACATTCTTAACCTACGGCGAGGATTCGACAGAGGAAGAATGCCCAGGTAGTTACAATACCTCCTAAGAGATAGTGAGCTACCCCAACCGCACGACCTTGAACGATGCTCAAAGCACGGGGTTGAATTGCAGGGGCTAGATTGAGTTTGTTATGAGCCCATACAATGGATTCAATTAATTCTTGCCAGTAGCCACGTCCACTGAATAGGAACATTAAGCTGAAGGCAAAAACGAAGTGACCTGCGAGGAACATAATTCCGTAAGCAGATAGAGCGGAACCGTAAGAGTTAATTACGTTAGCGGCTTGCGCCCATAAGAAGTCTCTTAACCAACCGTTGATGGTAATAGCACTTTGGGCAAAGTTACCACCAGTGATGTGAGATACGGTGCCATCGGGAGCTACACTACCCCATACATCAGATTGCATTTTCCAGCTGAAGTGGAAGATAACAATGGATAAAGAGTTGTACATCCAGAATAGACCTAAGAACACATGATCCCATCCGGATACTTGACAAGTACCACCACGACCAGGACCATCACAGGGGAAACGGAAGCCAAGCTCAGCTTTATCGGGGATAAGTCTGGAGCTACGGGCATAAAGTACACCTTTGAGAAGGATTAACACGGTAACGTGAATGGTGAAAGCATGGATATGGTGAACCATGAAATCAGCAGTTCCTAAAGCAATGGGCATCATAGCCACTTTGCCACCCACGGCCACTACATCGCCACCAAAAGCGTAACTAGCAGGACCAGAAGCGAAAGGAGCGGTGCCACCGGGGGCTACGGAATGAAGGTTTTGAATCCACTGAGCAAATACAGGTTGTAACTGAATTGCACTATCAGAGAACATGTCTTGAGGACGGCCTAAAGCTCTCATGGTGTCGTTGTGAATGTATAGACCGAAGCTATGGAAGCCGAGGAAAATACATACCCAGTTGAGGTGAGAGATAATAGCGTCTCTATGACGTAATACTCTATCTAAAAGGTTATTAACATTTTTAGCAGGATCATAATCACGAACCATGAAGATGGAAGCGTGAGCTCCGGCACCTACAATCAAGAATCCACCGATCCACATATGGTGAGTGAAGATAGATAACTGAGTACCGTAGTCGGTAGCTAAGTAGGGATAAGGAGGCATGGCGTACATATGTTGTGCCACGATGATGGTTAAAGAACCTAGTAATGCTAAGTTAATGGCTAATTGGGCGTGCCATGAAGTGGTTAAAATTTCATAAAGTCCAGTGTGACCTTCACCAGTGAAGGGTCCTTTGTGACCTTCTAAAATTTCTTTCATGCTGTGACCAATACCCCAGTTAGTGCGGTACATATGACCAGCAATAATGAAGAGAACCGCGATGGCAAGGTGATGGTGAGCTGTATCGGATAACCAAAGACCACCAGTTACGGGGTTTAAGCCACCTTTGAAGGTCAAGAAATCGGAGTAAACACCCCAATTCAAGGTAAAGAATGGTTTTAAACCTTCGGCGAAACTAGGATACAATTCAGCCATCTTACCTGCATCGAGAATGAACTCATGGGGTAAGGGAATGTCCGCAGGGGCAACTCCAGCATCTAATAACTTGTTAATAGGTAAAGATACATGGATTTGGTGTCCTGCCCAGCCCAAAGAGCCTAACCCTAGTAAACCGGCGAGGTGATGGTTCATCATGGATTCCACATTTTGGAACCATTCTAGTTTAGGGGCTGCTTTGTGGTAGTGAAACCAACCAGCAAAGAGCATTAAACCAGCCATGACTAAACCACCGATGGCGGTTACATAGAGCTGATAGCTATTGGTGAAACCTGAGGCTCTCCAAAGTTGGAAGAAGCCAGATGTGATTTGAATACCTTGGAAACCACCACCCATGTCGCCATTGAGGATGTCTTGTCCTACAATAGACCACACTTGTTGGGCGCTGGGTTTAATATTGATGGGATCGGACAACCACGCTTCATAATTGGAGAAACGGGCTCCGTGGAAATACATCCCACTTAACCAAACAAATACTACTGCTAAGTGACCAAAATGAGCGCTGAAGATTTTACGAGAAATATCTTCTAGGTCGCTAGTTTGGCTATCGAAATCGTGTGCGTCGGCGTGAAGATTCCAAATCCAAGTGGTGGTTTTGGGTCCTCTAGCTAAAGTCCGATCAAAGTGTCCAGGCTTACCCCATTTCTCGAAAGAAGTAGGTACTGGATCTTTGTCGACGATTACTTTAGCTTTTGCCTCTTTTTGAGGGGTTACTGTCATGAGTGATTCTTCTCTCGACAAATACTTAAACTACTACATTAATCAAGATGATAATGGGTATTTGCTACAGTTGTGGGATTTGCTTAACAATATTTAAAATTTACTTAACAATTGCCATAATTAAGATATAGCTTAACTTTTGGTGACAAAAGTCAAGGCTTTGTTACTTTTCTTTATGTATTCGGTTTTAGTTTTTAAAATCATATTTTTTACCTAAAATTTGAGTTGAGAAATAATATGTGCTACTCCATTATTCTCTACGTTATCGGTGGTATAAGTGGCGATCGCCTTTAATTGTTCTGGGGCATCTCCCATGGCGACACCAATTTGGGCATATTCAATCATGGTATAATCGTTAAAATTATCACCGATCGCCATTACTTGAGAGGCTGATAAACCTAGTATTTTTTCCGTTACATACTTAAGGGCATCTCCTTTATGAACATTGGCGGAAGTTGCCTCAAGGTAAACGGGATTAGATTGGGTTAGGTAAAGGTTACCATTGCTATATCTTTGTTTTAAGTCATCTAATAACGCTCTAATTAAACTAGAATCGGGACTTAGGGCTAATAGTTTAGTGGGAGATTGGCTTAACAAATGGCTCAAATTTTCTACCACATTAACGGTAATTCCTGATCTTTCAATGTAAGAATCGGTTTTTTCGGTTACCTTATCCACATATAATTGATCGTTGAAATAAATGTGAATTTCGACTTCATGCGATCGCAGGTAATCTAATAATTCGAGGGCGATGGTATTATCTAAAGGACGATGGGAAATAATTTCCCCATTAAATGGGTTTTGAATCCAAGCCCCGTTATAGGAGATGATGGGTAAATCTGCCCCAATTTCTTGATGAAAACGATAAGCTGAACAATACATTCTCCCTGTAGCCAGTCCAACTTTTACTCCCCTAGCTTGAACTTTTTTGATGGCCTCGATTACTTCTGGTTTAACTTGATTTGATGCCCCTGCGATGGTACCGTCAATGTCTAAAAATAGTAGTTTAATGTTTTCCATGAGCTTTTATCTATTTATGTAATTGAATGATGAAGAAAAGAATTTCCCGTATCCACTAAAAAGCGATTTTTGACGGCATCTCTACCCAATAACATTCTAAAGCCCATGGAGTCTCGATTTGTCAGGGTAAGGGCGATCGCCCATGAAATATTACCTAAAATTATTTTAGTCTCAATAACTGGTCGAGTTTCAGCAATTCCCCCTGAATTTTTAACGGTGCGATATTCTAATAGGGGCGCTGTGGTAAAAATGGAGGTTTGATTATCTTTTTGGATAGGATGAATTTCAAACTCCACAATGTTTTGATTATCTTTTTCCACAATCTTGACATTGAAAGCATGAAGGGCAGAAGTTTTCGCCCCTGTATCAATTTTTGCCTTAATTTTTGTTACCCCCAAGGTTGGTAAGGCTAAATATTCTCGCCAACCAATTAATGGTAATGATTGATTTTTGCTTGTATTCATGGAATTTTTGAGATAACAGGTTTTAATGGCACGTAAAATAGTTGAAGGTAGTATAAACTTTTGCCAGTGTTTTATCAAAACAGTAACGATTCAATGAATAATAATCATACAGGCTACTTATTAGTGGCGCATGGTAGCAGAAATCCTCAATATCGAACTTATCTTAATAATCTTGCTGATTTAATCCGTCAAAAATTAACCCAAAAAGGTATCCCAAGTCATCTTGATTCCTGTTATTTGGAGTTATCATCTCAATCTTTAGCCGATAAAATAACCGAATTTGCCTGTTTTTGTCACCAACATAAATATAATTCCATTAAGATATTGCCCTTGTTTCTTTTTTCTGGTACTCATGTCATGGATGATATACCTGAACAAGAGGCGATCGCCTTTAAAAACATATCAGATCTTGGTATGGACATCAAAATATTACCCCATTTGGGATCTGAAAGCTCATTAACTCAGTTCTTAGAAAAAAAATATCAAAAATATCCAAACTACACTAGACTTTTAATCAGCCACGGTACAAGGCTAGAGAGAGGACAAAAAGAAGCACAATTATTAGCCAAAAAAAGCTCTGCTACTTTAGCATTTTGGTCTATAAATCCTTTTTTTGATCAAGTTATCATTAATTTAATTAAATCGGGGGTTGAAAATATCGTTATGCTTCCTTATTTCTTATTTCCTGGTAAAATTACAAGGGCGATCGCCGTTAGAGCAGAAGAAATAAAAAACGAGTACAATGATTTTAATCTGCGAATTATAGAACCCTTGGGAGCTAACTCCGAATTAGCAGATTTAATAACCGAAAGCCTCCTCAAAGAATAATCATACCCTTTTTTTATAATTCTTCTCGCACCCTAAAGAGACAAAAAAATATCATCTTTTTATAATAGATTACTCGAATCCTATACACTTCATCACACTGTGGGGGTGCGAAAATACAATCTATTTATTTATAACGAATTATCCGAATTTGATATAAAACTCCCCATTAGACTTGTTGTGAATTAAATATCTGCGTATCTGAAACCCTTGTCAAATAAGGACGAAACTTGGCAAAAAACCTATTTCGCAACAACTCTATTGATGATCACTTTAAGCTAATTCATTCTCTCTCTTGGAATAATTAATGATAATTACTTGCAATAATGTTTTAAATAGGATAAGCTAAGTTTAGCTTCCATAAACAAGAAGCTAGATGAATCGGTTACTTGTTTTAGGCAGGATCGTAGGTCTTGCTTAAAACCTTTTTTAACATTGCAAAAGTATTGTCATTATAATTGAGAATTATGTTCAAGCATCCTGATGTATTATGGTTAAACACCAACACCTATTTCAAGCGGTTTAACCTACCCATTATCAAATACCTATCCCGTCAAGTGTCCATTGGGCAATGGGAATATGAACAAAATCAGGATGAAGGATGTTCCTTAGAAGGTGCGATCGCACTTTTAGACGATTATTTAACCATGGTAAAAAAACCAGTACATTTAATTGGTCACAGTACCGCAGGGGTGTTAGGTTTATTGTATGCCCGTAAATATCCAGAAAAAATAAAATCCCTAACCCTTTTAGGAGTAGGGGTAAACCCCAGTAAAGATTGGGTAGAGTATTATTACAACCTGCGCAAAAACTTCCCTTGTCGTCGAGAAATTATCCTAACTCGTTTATCCCATCACCTATTCCACTATCAAAACCATTACTATCAAAAAGCCTTCCTCAATATCCTTGATAAAGCCCTACTATATTCCCTTTCTCCCCACTCCCTCTATGAAACCCCAAATATTACCAAGGGAGGTATCGACAAACCCCTAATGGTGTGCGGTAGCTCGGAAGATGCTATCATATCCCCCCAAGATATGGAACAATGGCAACCCTACCTAAAAAAAGAAGATTATCTTTGTTTAATCAATCAAAGTAGTCATTTTTTTCATTATCTATCTCCCCAATGTGTAGGGCAACAAATCCTTAAATTTTTAAATGCTACCTCAGACGATATTTTAAAATCTGAACTAGACAAAAAAATTCTTGATTTAGGTAGATATTAATAAGGTATCAGGTGTAAATAATAGATTAATTATAACCACAAGAAATAGTTAATATTTACCTACTAAAAACTAACCTGAGGTTTAACTTTTAAAAACCATTAATCTTTCACTTGGTTTATTGATTTATTGTTGTTATAAACCATTTTAGATTGAAAAATAAGAGCTTTTTCAGTTAAAATTATTTCATTATAAAAACTCTTGACTATTATTGTGATCTTGTAGTAACTTTAATGCTTTTTTAATATCTTGAGTTTGATTTTTATTAACCACTAAAGTAGCATTTCTATCTCTAACAATAACCACATCTTCTAAGCCAATAGTCATAATTATTTCATCATCTTCACTACTATAAATAATAGAATTTTTAGTCTGATAATTAACACTACTAGTATTAGTCACATTATCATCATCAGTTTTAGATAACAACCTTTCTAGGGCATTCCAATCCCCCAAGTCATCCCAAGGAAAATCCGCAGGTAATACATAAGCCGAGGCAGTTTTTTCCATCAAAGCATAGTCAATGCTAATTTTTTCCAAATCAAAATATCCTTGCTCTCCCTTTTCCCGTAAAGGTTTCAATATTTGAGGGGCAAACTTTTCCAACTCCTGTAACACAAAATTTACCTCAAAAATAAACATCCCACTATTCCAGCTATAATCCCCTGTGGCAATGAATTTAGAGGCGGTTTCTTGATCTGGTTTTTCGGTAAAACGAGTTACTTTATACACAGGTAAAGCGTTTATTTCCCCTTCCTTTTCCCCCTGCTGAATATAACCATAACCCGTAGAAGGATAGTTAGGATTAATACCAAGGGTGACGATCGCACCTTGGCTTTTGGCAAACTCAATACCTGCTAAAATAGTTTTAATGAAGCCCTCTGGGGAACTAATCCAATGGTCTGCGGGGAAAAAACCTGCGATCGCACCATCACCGAAAAGCCGTTGTACCTCAAGACTAGCCCAAGCCACAGCGGGGGCGGTATCTTTACCTTCAGGCTCAACTAAAATATTTTTTTCAGGTAACAAAGGTAATTGTTGCCTCACATTTTCCGCTACCAAAGCAGAAGTAATCACCATCAAATTATCCCAACCATCCACCAGAGGCAAAAGACGATTAGCCGTAGCCTGTAAAAGACTGATACCACTACCATCAAGACATAAAAACTGCTTAGGGCGGCTACGACGACTCAAAGGCCAAAAACGCTCACCCTTTCCCCCTGCTAAAATTACGGGAATAAATTTCGATTTCATTTTTATAAAAAACTAAATTAATTAATAATACTAAATTCTATAGTAATAATATATTAATCGTGGCGGAAAACAGGGGATAGTTTCTTAAAATTTGTAATTTTAAATTGAGAAGCTGATTATTTCTAATTCAAGTTAACAAATAGGTATATTATCTAATTTTTCACTTTTTTTGACACAACGCTAATAGTGATAACGGCATTGAATAATAATAATTTCATCATCTAATACTTGATAAATTAAACGATGTTCTTGGTTAATACGTCGTGACCATAATCCACTCAAATCAAATTTTAATGGTTCAGGTTTACCAATACCATCAAAGGGATTTCTTTGTATATCTTTAATAATTTGATTGATTCTTTTTAGAGTTTTTTTATCCTGAATCTGCCAATACAAATAGTCATGCCAAGCATCTTCTAAAAAGGAAATTTTCACTAAATTTATTCCTCTTCAATTAACTCATGACTTTGATATTTTCCTTGTTTCAATTCTCCTAGTGCTTTGTAGAGTCGTTGTGCATTTTTTGGACTGCGTAATAAATATAGTGTCTCTTCCATGGCACTATAATCCTCAAGGGACATCATAACTACAGGTTTTTCAGATTGACGAGTAATAATAATTGGCACATGATCTTCACAAACCTGATTCATTACACGACTAAAGTTTTTTCGAGCCTGAGTATAAGTTATTGCATCCATGACATTTAGGAAATATTTTTATTATGATATTACCATTTATGTACTTATTTAGGCGTTGTCGATTTTAGATATGATTTCTAATTTAGGCAGGGAATAGGCAAAAGATAATAAAACTTCAGTTCAGGATAATGGTTGTCAGTATTATTAGGTTTTAGGTGATTGGTTGCAGGTTATAGTTTTATTAATTATCCATTATCAATTGCTTTCCTGCTAAGGTTTGAAATCGCCACACAAAAACCACAGAAGCAATAATTACCCCAATCAAAAGTCCTAACCACAAACCCACAGCCCCCAAATTTAAACCAAATGCAAACCAATAAGCGGAGGTTAAGCCAATGCACCAATAAAATAGGAAACTTAAAACCATTGGCACATGGGTATCTTGTAAACCTTGCAACGCTCCATAGGCAATTTTTTGGACTCCATCAAAGATATGGGCGATCGCAGCTACCCTTAGAATAGAGATAGCAAGGGATACAATGGGCGCATTTTCTGGCTCGAGTACATTAATATATAATCCCACAATTTGCTGAGGAAAAATCAACAGCAACATTACCACAAACATACTCCACAAAGTTCCCACCGTCACACTGACTAACCCTGCCTGACGAATACCCAACATATTCTCTTGCCCAAACCATTTACCAACCCTAGCAGTGGCGGCAAACGACATCCCCAACGGCACCATATAAATAATATTCATAGTTTGAAAAACAATCTGATGGGCGGCTAATCCATCCGTACCAAATTCTGCCATGAGATAACTAACGGCGGTATATACCCCAACTTCAAGGGTAGTAAACACTCCAATGGGTACCCCGATTTTTAGCAATTTCCAGAGTGTTTTTGGTTTTAGCTGATAGAGGCGGGAAAAAAATTGATAATCTTTGAAATGCTCATTGACAGAAAGATAGATAATTAAAGCAGTAAACATCCCCCACCATGTGAGAGTAGAAGCCAATGCTAACCCTGCCAATTCTAAACGAGGAAATCCCCACACCCCAAAACCCAAAACATAGTTACCTAAAATATTAAAACCCGTGGCGATGATGACAATCCCAAAAATTGGACGGGCTTGGGATAGGGCAGAAACTACACCCCGTAACATGGCAAAACCCAACGCAGGAAATAAACCCCACAACATAATATCAAGGTATGTACTGGCTAATGCGATGGTGGTATTATCTAATCCTAATCCCCCTACTAAACTATCAAAGTGAGCTGTTGCTATCATAATGGGGATAGATAGAAGTAAGGATAACCACAACCCCTGTCGGGTAAATTGTTCGATGTCATTTTTATTACCCGCACCATAGGCATTTGCCACTAAGGGAGTAACACCCATAACGATGCCACTGGTGGCTATCATGATGGAAAAAAAGGTAATGGAAGCTAATGCACCAGCCGCCAAAATTTCGTTGCCCAAATGTCCCATCATCACCGTATCAGCGAATCCCGTGGTTAACTGTGCCACCTGTGCACTGGCTAGGGGTATGGCTAGTTTTAGGAATGCTCTAATTTCTGTACGAATACCCAATTTTGGATGATTGGGAATGGTCATGTTAAAAAATCTCCTGTATCCTTTATTGTTATTTTGGCGTTCCTGATTTTAGATATAATTTTTCATTTAGGCAGGGAACAGGGAACAGAGAACAGGCAACAGTAATTGTCCATTATCAATTATCAATTGTACATTACCTTTACTATTCTCCTGCATGGTATGAACTACGCACCAAAGGGCCACTACGAACATGACTAAAACCCATTGTAAGGGCGATCGCCCCTAACTCATCAAATTCTTTTGGAGTCCAATATTTTTCCACAGGTAAATGAGCCAAAGACGGACGCATATATTGCCCGATGGTAATGCGATCGCACTTTATGCCCCGTAAATCCTCCAAAGTAGAAATAATCTCTTCCTTAGTTTCTCCCAAACCCAACATTAAACCCGACTTCGTGGGAATACTATCATCAAACTCCTTCACCAACTGTAACACTCGCAACGAGCGCTCATACTTACCCCCCCGACGCACAGGATTTTGTAACCGTGGCACCGTTTCCACATTGTGATTATAACAAGCAGGTTTTGCCCTCACCACCGTAGCCACCCTCAGAGCCTGTTGATTTTCCGCATCCTTCCCCGTACCAAAATCAGGAGTCAAAACCTCAATTTGTGTCGTGGGGTTAACCTTCCTAACCTCATCCATCACCTTCACAAACCAACTCGCACCCCCATCAGCTAAATCATCCCGCGCCACCGAAGTCAACACCACATAACGCAACCCTAATAACTTTACCGCCTCTGCCACCTTTTTCGGTTCATCCTCATCCAAGCCCATGGGGGCATGACCTTTTTCCACCTGACAAAAAGCACAGCTACGGGTACACACATGACCCATCAACAAAAAAGTTGCCGTACCATTACCATAACATTCTCCACGATTAGGGCAACGCCCTTCCTCACAAATGGTATGAATTTTCCTTTGTTTAACAATCTTTTGCACCCGAGAAATTTCCGACGCTTTACCAATAGGAGTTTTTAACCAACTAGGCAAAGGGGAAGGAGAAGATACCCTTAAATTCATAAATTTCTAAAAAACTACAAAACCGTTGCGCACTCTCCGAGTTTAACATATCAGATTGACACTCCCCACGAATAAATTCGGGGGATTCTTCCTTCATCGACTCATCTTGCTATCACAGGACGAAACAGCAATAGTATAGGTACTCCATCATCTCGGGATAAGGGAAAAAGAATCCAAAAACGTTAAAATGGAAAAGGATAGAACCTAAAAAATAAAAAATCTCTTTAATAAATTAATTTCATATAAAAATGTCCATCAACTATCAAAATATTATTAACGAATTAGAAAATATAAAGACAATAATAGAACCTGAACAACTAAAAAAACTATCCCAAGACTATTATTATTTCAGCCCTATTTTAGTCGATAAATTAGCAGACAAAAGAGCCGATTTAGTAGTGCAACCCACCACAGAAGAAGAAATTTTAAAAATAGCTCAAATGTGTGTTAAATATCAAATTCCTCTAACAGTAAGGGGCGCTGGTACAGGAAATTATGGACAGTGTATCCCCCTCAATGGTGGTATCGTCTTGGATATGACAGAAATGAAAAAAATTCACTGGATCAAAAATGGCAGTGCCTGTGTACAAGCAGGGGTGAAAATGGCAACCCTAGAAAGGGCAACCCGCAAGGAAGGATGGGAATTAAGAATGATACCCTCAACCTATAAAATCGCTACCATTGGTGGCTTTTTTGGGGGTGGTAGCGGGGGCATCGGCTCAATTAATTATGGACAGTTGAGAGATAGGGGAAATCTGCACCGAGTAAGGGTTGTTACCTTAGAAAAAGAGCCAAGAATTTTAGAACTAAAAGGAGATGAAACCCAACAGATTAACCATGCCTATGGCACCAATGGCATTATCACAGAATTAGAAATTCCCCTTGCCTCTGCCTATCAATGGTTAGATGTCATTGTTACTTTCCCTCACTTCATGGATGCGGCAAAATTTGGGCAAGATTTGGCAGATAGTGATGGCATTATCAAAAGGTTAATTAGTGTTCATGCCAGTCCTATTCCTGAATATTTTACAGCCTTAAAAGACTATTTACCAAAAGGGGAAAGCTGTGCCTTATTAACGGTGAGTGAAAATTCATTAAATGCTATTTCAGAATTAGTAAAAGAATATCAAGGAAAAATTACTTATCAAGAAAATTTAGAGAAAAAAAATAGCCTGAATTTAATTGAATTTACTTGGAATCATACCACCTTTCACGCCCGAAATATTGACCCCAATATTACCTATTTACAAACCTTCTTTTTTAGCCTTGAAAAAGTGGAAGAAATGTATAAATATTTTGAGGATGAGGTGATGATACACCTTGAATTTATGAGGGTGGGAGGTAAAGCTATTCCTGCAGGATTGCAGTTGGTAAGATATAGCACCCCAGAGCGATTAAATGAAATTATCCAGTATCACGAAGATAATGGGGCTTTTATTGCCAATCCCCATACCTATATATTAGAAGATGGAGGAAGAAAGCAAATTGAACCTGAGCAACTAAAATTTAAGCAAATGGTCGATCCCTATGGTTTAATGAATCAAGGTAAAATGAAGGCATGGACAGAAAATAATTAATTTCTGGTAAGTGTAGTTACTCCTCAGCAGTAAAAATTATTCATTTAATTTTTTCTAACCAATAAAATATCAATTGCCTACAACCTAATTATGAAAATTAATAGACGTACTTTTTTACAGGGGGCAGGTTTTACTTTTGCCTCATTGGGAGGTTTTTTCGGTGAGACAATTTTACCTCAATATCAATTAAATCGTTATAGTCAAGCCTTGGGGGCTTCTAATTCCCGGAAGTTAGCCCTTTTGGTGGGTATTAATCAATATGCTTCGGGTAATGAAAACTTGAGAGGTTGTGTAACTGATGTGGAGTTACAAAGGGAGTTATTAGTTTCTCGTTTTGGTTTTAACCCTAGTGATATTCTTACGTTAATCAATGAAAAAGCCTCGAGGGAGTCAATTTTAAATGCTTTTGATGAGCATTTAGCAAAACAGGTAAAGGAAAATGATGTAGTTGTTTTTCATTTTAGCGGTTATGGGCGACAGGTGAGATTGAATGAGGGTGATGGCAAGATAGGAGAAAGTTTAATTACCCATGGTAGTAGTTTTAAGGGTGATGGTAGCAATGATGATATTTTATTGGATAGTTTAATTAGTTTATTTCAGACTCTCAAAACTAGCCGTTATACTTTGGTGTTAGATACGAGTTATCAACCTTTTGAGGTTTCTACCACTACTAAGTTATGGTTGAGGTCATATCATGGTGATAGTATTCCTCTTATTAGCGGTAAGGAATTGGCTTTTAATCAGGATATTAAGCAAAAAAATAAGAAGTCTAATTCTTTATTGAGAGGTAAGGATAAGTCTGGGGGGGTAATTTTTACTTCGGCAACGGAGGGTTTGGCAACGGAAATCACCAGTAATAGTTTTAATGCTGGTTTATTTACTTATAGTTTGACTCATTCTCTATGGCAAAGTGTTGCCCCGATTAATAATTTAATTTTAAGTAAAAAGGTGGCAGCAAATATTGCTTTAATTAATGGTGAATTACAATATACTAATATCACTCTAGCTATTAAAAATGATCTATCCCCCTATTATCTGATGGCGGATGAGGAACATCATGGGGATATTGTGATAACTAATGCTAGTAAGGGAAATAGTGTTGAGTTTGATTTGGTTGGTTTGCCTTTATTGGTGCTATTTAATTATGGCATAGGTTCTTGTTTTTCGACGGAAATTGATCTTTCTCAAAATGTTGTAATTCAAGTTAATTCTTTGATGGGAAATAAAGGCAAAGGTTTTGTTTTAAAGGGTGTTGATAAGGTGGAAAGTGGTATGGTGTTACGGGAGGCGGTGAGGGTTATTCCTCGAGATGTTGATTTGATGGTGGGTTTGGATAGTAGTTTACAAAGAATTGAAAGGGTGGATGCTACTAGCGCTTTAACTTCTGTGGGGGATTTTAAGGCGATTAATGTGGGGGATAATTATGCGGATTGCATTTTGGGTAAGTTGACTTCTAATGGTAGTTATGGTTTGTTTTCTCAGGCAGGGGTTTTGTTGCCTAATACCATGGCGAAGACTGCTAATGAGGCGGTTTCTACGGCGGTAAAACGATTGGGTAATGCGTTACAAAATAAGTTGGCTCAAAAGTTGCTTAATTTGACTCTCAATGGTAGTGCTTCTCGTTTACCTGTGAGGGTGGGGGTGGAATATTTTCAGAATAAGCAGGGTTATGTGAGTTATCAAAAAACTTTGCTCAGTAAGGGATTTGATAATGCGTCTTCTAATGTTGGTGCTACTCCCAATATTTCTCAACAAAAGCAGTTGATTAATATTTCTGCTGGTTCTTCTTTTTCTATTTCTATTTACAATGAGAATGATTATGACCTTTATTATATGATAATGGGTTTTAATGCTTCGGGAAGGGCGATCGCCTATTTTTCCACTAAAAATGTTATGGTAAATGCCCGAGAAACTTTTACTATTCCTGATCCACAAAATACCATTAAATTAATTGATAATGGAAATCAAGGCATAGGAGAATTAATAATTATTTGTTCTCAATCTCCTTTTAATAATACTTTTAATCAACTATATAAAAATAGTAAAAATAGTTTAGAAGAAGAATCAATTATCATTTTAGAAAACCCTGCTAGTATTGCACAGTCTATTCTTTTAGATTTACACGAGGGCAGTGGTGTTACTGGGGATTTAGTGGCAAATTTATCAGATGTTTATGCTTTAGATTTAAGTAATTGGGCTAGTTTTAATTTTATTTATGAAATAGGAAGTTAAATATAAAAACAATTTGAGCTATTTTTTCCTTGCATATACTGCATAAAAGGGATCTTTTGCCCCCATACCCAACATCTGTAAAAAAGTAGGGGTTTCAGGTTGTTGTGCAATGACTTCTGGGGTTTCAAACTCTGGCACAGACTGAAAATAAGACTTGGTTAAAAATATCCTTTGTCTGTCGGTGGCATCACGCCAAGCGGTAATGGCTTTTTGGTAAAACATCCGATTGGAAAAACTAAAAATAGCTACTCCACCAGGTTTGAGGATACGGGCAACTTCCATGAAAATTGCTTCGGGGTATTGCAGATATTGAATAGAAACTGTGCATAACACCGCATCAAAATCATTATCCTCTAGGGGTAGTTGTAAGTTACTGTTGAGATTTTGGAGAAAATAATGGTCTAACCTATCATTCTTTTTTAACTCATCCTCATTCATACCATGGCCTTCTATATGGCTAAATTCCATTTCTGGGGGCAGGTGAGAAACCCAACTACTCATTAAGTCTAGTATTTTTGTATGGGGTTTTAGTTCTTGACGATAGAGATTGGTTAATTGAGAGATAAAGTTATTATCAACGTGGGTAACAAAACGAGGATAAGCGTAAAATAATGTGTCTTCGGTGTCATCTAATTTTACTCTTTGGTGGGGTTGTAATAGCATGATCAGAATTTTTTGTTAACAGTCTTAGTTCACTCTTTTAAGAAACAAGGGGCTTAAGCCCCTTGCCTTGAATAATATTCGGTTGCCTTTAAGTTTTTAGATTAGGCCAGAGCAGGTACCGGAATAGTAATGTGAGGATAAAGGGGGAAACGATCGCACAGAGCCTCTACACGGCGCATACAATCGGTTCTAACAGCCTCATCATCAGGGTTTAAGAGGCGATCGGCAATAATGTTGGCAATCTCGGTAAACTCAGCCTCTTTCAAGCCCCTAGTGGTTTCTGCAGGAGAACCCAAACGTAAACCGCTAGTAACAAAAGGAGATTCAGGATCAAAAGGTACAGTATTTTTGTTGGCAGTGATGCTGGTTTCACCCAACAACTTATCAGCTACCTTACCAGTCATACCAATGGAACGTAAATCAACCAAATTCAAATGGTTATCACTACCACCAGAAACCAACTTAAAGCCTCTGTTAACTAACTGAGAACCCAAAGCCTGAGAGTTAGCAATCACCTGTGCGCAATAGGTTTTGAACTCAGGTTTTAACGCCTCACCAAAAGCCACTGCCTTACCAGCGATGACGTGTTCCAAAGGGCCGCCCTGAGTACCGGGGAATACCGCCTTATTAAGTTTTTTACCTAATTCCGCATCACGGGTCAAAATCAAGCCACCACGGGGGCCTCTGAGGGTTTTATGGGTAGTAGTAGTTACCACATCACAATAAGGCACAGGATTGGGGTGATGTCCACTGGCTACCAAACCAGCGATATGGGCGATGTCTGCGAGTAAATATGCCCCTACTTCGTCAGCGATTTCACGGAATTTGGCAAAATCGATAATGCGAGGATAAGCAGAATAACCGCAAATGATTAACTTAGGACGCTCTTTTAGTGCTAATGTTCTGATTTCGTCATAATCTAGGCGCTCGGTTTCCTTGCTTACGCCATATTGACACACTTCAAACCATTTACCAGAAACGTTTACAGGAGAACCATGGGTAAGGTGTCCACCGTGGGATAAGTCCATGCCCATAATTTTATCCCCTGGGTTGAGGAGAGTTAAAAATACGGCAAAGTTAGCTTGGGCGCCAGAGTGGGGTTGTACGTTGGCCATTTCGGCACCGAATAATTTTTTAGCTCTTTCGATGGCTAAGTCTTCGGCTTGATCGACAAAATGACAACCACCATAGTAACGTTTTCCGGGTAAACCTTCAGCGTATTTATTAGTTAACACAGAACCTTGGGCAGCCATTACCGCAGGGGAGGTAAAGTTTTCACTAGCAATTAATTCGAGATGACTTCTTTGGCGTTGTAACTCGTTGGCAATAATTTCCGCTATAGCTGGATCTGTATCGGCTAAATAGTTTAAGTTAGTTTGGCTCACTTTAATCTATGTCTTAATTATATTTAATACTCCTATATATGATAATCCATTGTGGAGTACAAATTAATAAATTAGGCAATAGGGAATGGGCAATGGGGAATGGATAAGAGGGAATATTTTTCCCTCTATGTATTCTTGGGGTGGTTGGGTTTCTGATTGTTGTAGAAATTCCTTGGGGGTAATGGCTTTTGAGATGATTTGACTCATGGCTTTTATGGATCAATTTTGCCAGTGATAATAGTTGTTATTCTATCTATAATTAAATTTTAGTTATTGATTTTCCATAAATAAAGTGAATAGTGTAAAACAGACATCTTCAGGATTGCCCATAGAAAGAATAAAAATATCAAAAAAAGGAAAAGATCAACTAATTAGGCTTAAAAGAATCACCAAAATAGAAAACTGGAATATTCTTTGTCGTTGGGCTTTTTGTCGCTCTATTGCCGAAGAAAATAAACCCACTCCCTACCCAATTCCCGCTGACAGTAACTTAGAAATGACATGGCAAGTATTTGGGGGAGACATGGCAGATATATTATTGATGGTGCTAAAACAAAGATGTCATCAAGATGGTTTAGGATTAGATGATGCTACCCTTAAAGAACAGTTCTTACTTCATCTTCATCGTGGCATCGGTTATTTGGTGGGAGATACAAATCTCCGTAAAATTGAAGACTTTGTTAATTTAGCGGTACAATCTGACCAAGCTATGGAATAATCCGAGGGAGGTTATAATGTTGAAGATGATTATCATAATATAATCAATAAAAAATTACTCCTATGCCACGTAGATCAAAGCCTCCTTATTCCTATTCCGAGCCTCCTTCGCGCCAAAGTCGATATGGTAATACTCCTCCGAAAAAATCTTCGTTCATCGAAGGTTTGAATTATACTATCGTGGCTATTTGTGCGGGGATATTTATGTTAGGTATTGGTTTAGGTATTGCGTTAAGTTCAGGACAAACCACCAATAGTCCAAATATTGCTTCTCGGGAAGTCATTGACAGGGCAGCGCCTAATCCTGAAGTATGTATTCAATTTGGGGCAAGTGCGATCGTTTCTGATATGCGTGTATTTATTACCCTCAACCCTTTTAATGTTTATGTTACTCAACCAACTATGCAACCTGGTTGCGTTTTGAGACGTAATAATTGGTCAATTTTAGAAAAACAAAACCTCGTTAGTAATGAACAAGTTAGACAATGTAAAAATAGAATGAATACCTTTGGTTTTACAGGGCCTTTGGAGGCTTCTCCCAAAATTGAATGTATTTATCAAAATGACTCGGCAGGAAATTTATTTTTAAATCGCCCAGGGGCTGTTAATCCTACGGAAACTGATAATTTTTAAAAGAATTATTTTGATGGTTTTGTTCATCAGACCATGATCATTTCCATTTTTTTTGTTATTGTCTATAATCATTGGACTAATCATTAACGATTAAACTTATGTGCGGAATTGTCGGTTACATTGGAACTCAAAGGGCGGTAGATATTCTTATTGGTGGATTAGAGAAGTTAGAATATAGGGGTTACGACTCTGCGGGTATCGCTACAATTTATGATCAGCAGTTAACGGCCGTCAGGGCAAAAGGTAAGCTACATAATTTGCGCACGAAGTTAGAAAATAATATTAATTATGCTCAAATCGGTATTGGGCATACCCGTTGGGCTACCCATGGTAAACCAGAGGAATATAATGCCCATCCCCATGGGGATAATGAGGGTAGGTTTGCGGTGGTACAAAATGGCATCGTCGAAAATTATCAGGAGTTACGGAAGGAGTTGAAGGAGAAAGGACATAATTTTGTTTCGGATACTGATACAGAGGTAATTCCCCATTTATTAGCAGAATATTATAATCCTGAAGGAGATGATCCTTTTATGGATGCTGTGATGAAGACGGTACATCGTTTGGAGGGTGCCTTTGCGATCGCCCTTTTATGTGCTGATTATCCTGAAGAATTAATCGTTGCCCGTCAAAATGCTCCTTTAATTATTGGTTTTGGACAGGGTGAGTTTTTCTGTGCCTCGGATGTAACCGCCCTAGTGAATCATACTAACGCCGTATTGGCTTTGGAAAATGGAGAAATTGGACGTTTAAACCCCTTGGGGGTAGAGTTATATGATTTTGAGGGTAAAAGGTTACGCCGTAGTCCTCGGGTGTTGGATTGGAGTCCTGTAACGGTTGAAAAACAAGGATTCCGCCATTTCATGCTTAAGGAAATCCACGAACAACCCTCCGTGGTGCGTACTTGTTTAGAGGTGTATTTTAATCCCGATTGGCAACAAAAAGGCACTAAACCTGTTAATCTCAATTTAAGCTCTGAATTAATCGATAATTTAGAAAACATCCAAATCGTTGCCTGTGGTACTTCTTGGCACGCTAGTTTGGTGGGTAAATATTTGTTGGAACAAATTGCCGAGATACCTACTTTTGTTCAGTATGCCTCGGAATATCGATATTCTCCAAGCCCAATTATGGCTAACACCATGACTATCGGGGTTACTCAGTCGGGAGAAACGGCGGACACCTTGGCGGCGCTGGGCATGGAAAGACAAAGACGCTCTGGGTTAGATAAACCCTATCGCCCCCGCATTGTGGGCATTAGTAATCGCCCAGAAAGTACCCTCGGGGGTATGGTGGATCAATTAATTAATACCTATGCTGGAATTGAGATTGGGGTGGCGGCTACCAAAACTTTTGTGGCACAGGTAATGGCTTTTTATGTGTTGGCGTTGGATTTGGCTTGGCAACGGAAAACCATTAGCCCAGAAAGAATTGACCAAATTTTAGCAGGTTTATTGCAACTACCGACGCAAATTGAGAAGATTTTACAAACTCAGGAAGCAAAAATTGAGGAGTTGGCGCATAATTTTCCTGAAACCAGAGATTTTGTTTTCTTGGGTAGGGGTATTAATTTCCCCATCGCCTTAGAAGGGGCGCTGAAGCTCAAGGAGATTAGTTATATCCATGCGGAGGGTTATCCTGCAGGGGAGATGAAACATGGTCCCATTGCCCTTTTAGATGCTCATGTGCCTGTAGTGGCGATCGCCATGGGTGGTAGTGTTTATGAAAAGGTGATTTCCAATGCTCAGGAGGCAAAGGCAAGGGATGCTCGTTTGATTGGCATTGTACCCCAAAGTTATGATGATGAGGTATTCCATGATATTTTAAACGTGCCAGAGGTGGAGGAGTTGTTATCCCCTATTTTGGCGGTGATTCCTTTACAGTTGCTTTCCTATTACATCGCTTCTTTGCGTGGTTTGGATGTGGATCAACCCCGTAATTTGGCGAAAAGCGTTACGGTGGAATAGTTCTAAGAGGCGATCGTCTTTTATGTAATATGGTAATAAAGTTGTATAACTTTTAATAAAGTAATAAAGTTGCGTATTAAAAAATAAAGTTAGGAAATTTGTGATTGATAAAGATAACCTTAAACAAGTATTAATTAATCTTGGATTTATAGCCAGTGAAAAAGAGAATATTTTTTCAAAAGAATTTCCCTTAATTGAAACAATATTAAAAGTAGATTTTAAAAACGAAAAATTAATTTATCCTACCGAAAAAGGTTTTACTATTAGTGGTGAATTTACCACCAGTTTTAAGCAAAAAGAGAATTTTGTTGTTTTTGAATGCGTTTGTAGATTATTTAACAAAGGTTATAAACCGCAACATATTGAACTTGAACCAAAATGGACTGTGGGGCATGGTGCAAGTGGTGGAAGGGCGGATATTATGGTTAAAGATAATTCAGGTAAATCTTTGTTAATTATTGAGTGTAAAACCGCAGGAAATGAATTTGATAATGAATGGAAAAAGACATTAATTAATGGTGGACAAATTTTTTCCTATGCTAAACAAGCAGGAAGCACTCAATTTATTGCCCTTTATACCTCTGATTCGGTAGATGAAAAAGTTACTTTTAACTATTATTTAATTACCCTTAAAGATAATGAAAAACTCTTAGAAGAAATAGCAGATAAAGAGCCATTATCCTATGAAAAAGCTAAACTTTTAGATAAAGAAGACATTTATCAAGCATGGAAAGAAACTTATAATCAAGATTTCGCTACTAAGGGAATTTTTGAAGATGATATACCTGCTTATGAAATCGGTAAAACTAAATATTCTTTAGCGGATTTAACAACTATTAACAGTAATGATATTCAAGGAAAATATCATCAATTTGCAACTATTTTAAGACAACATAATGTATCTGGGCGTGAAAATGCTTTTGATAAATTAGTTAATTTATTCTTGTGTAAAATTGTTGATGAAACTAACAATCCTGATGAATTAAAGTTGTACTGGAAAGGTATCGCTTATGATAGCTTTTTTGAGTTGCAAGATCGTTTACAAAAGTTATATCAAGAAGGAATGAAACGGTTTTTAGGGGAAGATGTAACTTATATTGACAATGAATCAATTGATCAGGCTTTTCGATTTTTCAAAAATGATCCTGATGCAACAAAGGATACTATTAAAAAGTATTTTCGTCAATTAAAATTTTTTACTAATAATGATTTTGCTTTTATTGATGTTCACAACGAAAAATTATTTTATCAAAACTCAGCGGTACTTTTAAAATTAGTGCAAATGCTTCAAGATATTCGCTTGAAAACAGAAGAAGAAAATCAGTTTTTAGGGGATATGTTTGAAGGTTTTTTAGATCAAGGTATTAAACAATCAGAAGGGCAATTTTTTACTCCAATTCCTCTTGTTAAATTTATCCTTAAATCCTTACCTTTAGAGCAAATTATTACAGAAAGTGAGGAGATACCGAAAGTAATTGATTATGCCTGTGGTGCTGGACATTTTCTTAATGAATACGCCCAAGAAATTAAACCCATTGTTGAAAATAACAAAAAAAATGACCTTGAAAAATACTATCAAAATATTGTCGGTATTGAAAAAGAATATCGTCTTTCTAAGGTAGCAAAAGTTTCGGCTTTTATGTACGGACAAGATGAAATTAATATTATTTATGCTGATACTTTGGCAAATATTCCTAATATTAAAGAAAATGATTACTCTATTTTAGTGGCAAATCCTCCTTATAGTGTGAAAGGTTTTTTAGAAACTTTAGAGGAAAAAGATCGGAAAAAATATCAACTTATTGAAACTATTGAAATAAAAAGTTATCCTAATAATAATAGTATTGAAACTTTTTTTATTGAAAGGGCAAAACAATTATTAAAACCTGGTGGGGTAATGGGTATTATTGTACCTTCTTCTATTTTGACTAAGGGTAAGGCTAAAAGTACCTCGAAATCAACTAATATTTATGTGGCAACGAGGGAAATTTTACTTAAATATTTTGATATTATTGCTATTGCGGAGTTTGGTAGTGGTACATTTGGTAAAACTGGCACAAATACAGTTACTTTATTTTTAAGAAGAAAAGCCGAAAATCCTGCCCCTTGTGAACATTTTTTGAATCGGGTTAATAGTTGGTTTAAGGGTGAAGATAGTAAGAATAACATTTTTCAAGATGAGTATTTAATAAAAAAATATTGTCATCATTTAGGGTTTAATTTTGATGATTATAAAATATTTTTAGCTGGAGAAATTAATGAGCAACTCTTAAATCATGATATTTTTAAAGAGTATAAAAAAGAGTTTGATAAATGGACAGAAATTAAAAATCTAAAAAAACAAAGGGCTTTTAAGGCTTTAACTGAGGAAGCTAAACAAGAGGAATTAAATAAAAGATTTATTATTTATGTTCAAGATGTTGAAAGGGATAAACTTTATTATTTTGTGTTGGCTAATCTTAATCCTCAAAGGGTTTTAATTATTAAAAGTCCTTCTAAAAATAAGGAAATGAAAGAGTTTTTAGGCTATGAGTGGAGTAGTGCTAAGGGTAATGAGGGAATTAAATATTTAGGTAATGTTACGGTTGAGGAAGTGACGGAAAATGAGGAAGAAGATAGTAATAATTTAGAGGAAGAAGATAAACGAGTATTAAGTAATTTGTTTAATTTAGATAAAATTAATACACCTCTTTATGATCCTCAAAATAATGATAATTCAGCAAAAATTAACTTTTTAATTAAGCAAAATTTTCTCAGTGAAACTGTGAATATTCCTGATAGTTTAAGTAGTTTTGTGACTTCGGCTCTTTTAGTGGATATGTTAGATTTTTCTCGCCCTGATTTTAATAAGTCAATTAGTTTAACACCGAACAAAAAAAGCATTACTTTTGATACAAAATGGGACTTGTATAAATTAGGTGATATTGTTGATATTAAAATAGGAGGTACACCTTCAAGAAGTAACTCTAGTTATTTTAGGGGGGATAATCTTTGGGTATCAATTTCGGAAATGAATGGTCAAATAATAACTGATACTAAAGAAAAAATAACAGATCAAGGTGTTAAAGATTCCAATGTTAAATTAATTCCCAAAGGAACGAGTTTACTTAGTTTTAAGTTGTCTATTGGAAAAACAGCGATCGCAGGTAAAGATTTATATACAAATGAAGCAATTGCTGGTTTAATTCCTTTCGAGAAAAATCAAGTTCTTGATTTATTTCTGTTTCATATATTTAATGCTAAATTGATTGATTTAGAAAATGTGGGTTTAAATACATTTGGTAAAAGTTTAAATAGTGGATTTTTAAAAACAGATGTCAAAATCCCTTTACCCCCCCTCGAAATTCAAGAGGAAATAGTTAAAGCCTGTCAAGCTATTGATGAAGAATTTGAGAAAGCAGAAACTATTATTAAAAGTGAGAAAGAAAATATTGAAAAGTTAATTAAAAAAACAAGTAACAACTCAAAACTTATAAAAATAAGTAATATTATTGATATAAATACAGAGAGTTATGATCCAACAAATGAACCAAAAAAAGAATTTATTTATGTTGACATTGACAGTGTTGAAAAAGGAACTGGTATTATTTCTTTTAGTAAAAAAATTATGGGTGAAAATGCACCATCAAGGGCGAAAAGAATTGCCACGATTGGTTCAACAATTATATCTACTGTTCGCCCTTATTTAAAAGGATTTGCATATATTGATGAACAACCTGAAAATACAATTTATTCTACAGGTTTTGCAATTTTAAAATCTAAAAATGAAAATATTTTTATTAATAAAATGATATATTTATTGTTTATGTTTTCTAAGGATTTAATGGAACAAATGGAAATAGCAATGCCAAAATCATCATATCCAAGCATCAATAAAGAAGATATTGAAAATTTTAAAATTTCAATTCCTAGCATTGAGAAACAAAAACAAACTATCTTTGAAATTGAAAAATGTGAGGCAAAAATTAAAGAAGCTAAAAAAATAATTAACGGTATTGCTAAGAGAAAAGAAGCGGTAATTTATCAATATTTGTAGCTAAATTATTAACTTTATTGATGTTAGCTTAGTGGTAAAAAAAACAAGGGAGATTTCAGGGATTATTTTCCCCTTTCTTTAATATTTTTATATAATATGGTGCGATCTAAATATTATGATTTATCAGCTTTAAGCATAATTAATCCTGAAATAATGGACAAGTTTAGTGATTATCTTTCTCTTTCCTTAATGCCTTGTGGCTTATTAACAGAGTGCGATCGAGTTTTGCATTGGTTAGTGCAAAAATTTATTGAGGATAATTATTAATCTCACAGATAATAAAATAGAAGATAGTCAAGAAAATATATGTCTAGTTATTAAATCAGAGAAAATAACTTACCCATATTTGAAAATTGGTTCAATATTTTCGATAAAATAACTTTGGGCTTTATTCACATTAAAAGTTAATGATTGAGTAATATCAATTCCCAACGCATAAATTCTAATTTTCTCATCAAAAACAGGATTAATTATCACAGGTTCAACATTCTGATAATAGGGATAAATTAAAACTCCTGTATCACTATTCAAGGCTTTACAATAAGTATAAATTTGGTAAAAATCTGCATTGATGACAGCACGATCAAAATTTTTATTTTTTATGTCAATAATAACTGCATGACTTCCCTGATAAATTATGTCAGGTGCGATCAAAATTTGTTTTTGATTTTGCCTTTTATAATTTGCCACTTTAATTGAATCTTTATATTTAACAGTATCTTTAGGGAAACTTTGTTGAAGCAAATTTACCATATATTTTTCGAACAAAAGATTACTATTAATAATTAAACTAAAAGATAAATCATTCCCTATATTTTTATAAGACATATTTTGCAAAATTAAACAAGCAAACTCAAAAGCATTTGCTAAATATTTTTCTTGTTTGTTAAAATTTAATCTAATATTTTTTAATCTCTTAACTCTAATAGATTCATTACTGATATAGTTAAGAGTTTTTGTTATCTCAAATTGTTGATAATTTGGGAAATTAGCTATTAATTTTTTATATGCCTTTTTTATAACTCTCATAACAAAATAATCCATTTCTATCTTTTGAGTATAAGTAATGAAATAAGGCTCAATTCCTAATTTAATTCTCAAAAATGATTCAAAAAAATTAACATTGCCTTGTAAGTATTGACTGATAATTTGTGTATTTTTGTATTGAACAGGAATACCTTGCTTAACTAATTTTTGTAAATTAGCTAAAAATTGATCAATAATAAACTTAGAAATATCAATATTTTTATCATAACCTAAACTATTATTCTGAGAATCTGCTAATTTATCATTTAAAATTAATCTTAGATAGTCAATATTTGTTAGATAATTAATGGAAGGCTCAATAATAATTTTCAAATTTTTTGTAACTATTTTACCAACATAACCTTGAGGTATAATTAAATAATTACTATCTAATAAATGCTCTGAATTTAATGATTTTAGCAAGATATTTAAATCATTCAGATCGTGATTATTTACCCATATTTTTGTACCTGATTTAATCTTTAGTATCTTCATTTAAAAATTCTTTAATAGATTCTTCTAATTCAGATGGTGATGTTAAATATATTTTCTTACCCAAAATATTAGGAATAACACTTTTATCCCCATGAGCATATTCAACTAACATCGGAATTATTTTATATTGGATAATTTCATATAAATCTTCTGATATCCAATTATAAAATTTGCCTTTTGTTTCTAAACTTTTAATAAAATAAGAATGACCTATTTGATAGTCTTCAGTATTAAAATAATGTTTGATATTGTTATTAATTTTTTGCAGAAAATCACCTAGTAAATGTTGATCATTAAAGGTAGATAATTGGTCTATTAACTCATAATCTGGTTGCATTTCTATAAATAAAAATCTTCTCCTAATAGCAAAATCTACCAACGCAATACTTCGATCAGCAGTATTCATTGTGCCAACAATATGCAAATTTTCAGGGATAAAAATAGGGTAGGTATCTCCACTATCTCCTAAAATTATATTTATTGTTTTGTCTCGATCTAAGGCATATAATAATTCTCCAAAAATAGCACTAATATTTCCTCTATTTATTTCGTCAATTACTAATAAGTATTTATGCTTATCTTTATTTTTCTGATCTTGTTCTATTTTCCGCAATAACTGAATTAAAATCCCTTCTACATATTCAACACTATTATTTTTAATCGTTTTTCCAATAACAAAATCTTGATAAGAATAGTTTTGATGAAATTGAATTTTGACTGTTTCTTGATATTTTGCCGAAAGTTGATCAATTAAAAAAGATTTTCCTGTACCCGGTACGCCTGTTAAAATTAACTGTTTATGTTTTTCTAATAGACTATAAAGTTTATTTTGATCAAATTTCATATAATTGTTTAAATATGTTGAATCAGATGCTAATTGTATTTTATATTCTTGATTAATATTTGATGATTTATCTTGTTTTTGAGTAAATTTAACTAATTTATCAATGTTTAAATATTGACGATATTCTTCCGCTTTAGTTTTTTCTTTACTAAATTTTAAGATAATCGACTCTTGTAAATTAAAAAGTTTTTTAGCTAAATCATAATTAATTTTATAATCTTCATAAAAGTATTCTCTTATTTGTCTGATATTAACATTTTCTTCTTCAAATTCATAACTTCTATATAACCAAACACTTAGAGCATCTAAAGGATATTTTTGCTCATACATATTTAAAATATTTTTGAAAAATACATTTTTTAGTCGATAATTTTTTTCTTTTCCTTTTTCTAAAAGATGATCACTAATACTATTATCGATAGTGTCTTTAACACGAGAAAAAATTTGATTAAAGTTACTTTTCGGATTATAAAATTGTCTATTTGACTCAGAAAATCTTGTAAAAAACAAACACCATTGAGTTTCTACTTCTTCTATTTCCAGATCAAAACATCCACCCAGTTCATAAATAATTTTTTGTCCTAAATCTTTGTTACTATAAAGTTTAGTTGAATCAATCCAAGTATCACTATTAATACCTAGTTTAGATAAAAATAAATAAATCGGTAAAGTATCAATATTACCTTGTTTACCTCCAATATATTTAATATTAGATAATTGATTAATTGCGTTAAAAATAGTATCTTGAGAAAAATAAGGCATTTTTTAAATATCTGAAAAATATTGTAATTTAATACTTTTTGCTAAGTGAAAAGCTAATCGACAAGGCACAGCATTTCCAATCATTTTATATTTTTGAGCAGTAGTACAACCGACAAATTTAAAGTCATCTGGAAAAGACTGAAATCTAGCGATTTCTCGCACAGAATAACGTCTATTTTCGAGGGGATGGAGAATGCCTGAATGTTCGGGAGTAGCAGCGGCTGTAATTGTTCCCATAATTTCATCTAAATTAAATCTACGATAAAAATTGGGTGATCGATATTTTTTAATATTCTGTCTTATTTTTTTTAATCTATCTGGTAATTCTTCATCTGGAACATTTTTCCATGAACCACCAGGAGGGATAAATTTAGCCAAGTGTAATGCTTGGGGTGATAAATCCCAAACATCTTTTTCTTCATCTAATGGTAAAGGTTTTTCTATAATTTCTTTAACAACTAAATTAGCTTTTTTAAAAATAGGAAAAGGAAATCTGTAAGCTAAACTTAAATCATTCCGAACTCCCAATAAAAAAACCCTATATCTATTTTGGGGTACTTCATAATCAGAAGCATTTAATAATTGAAAATATAGCTTATAACCAATTTTTTTAAATTCTAAAGCAATTCTATCAGGCATTTTTAAGCCATTTTCATCTTTAGCAGATAAAAAACCTCTGACATTTTCAAACACAACTATTTGGGGGTTTTTTGCTTTTATTGTCTCAATAACCTGTTGAAATAAACCTCCTCTTTCATCATTAACGGAGTTTCTATTTCCAGCACTTGAAAAAGGTTGACAAGGAATACCCGCTAAAATAACATCGCAATCTGGCAAGGTATTTTTATCAATCTCTTTAATATCTTTAATTGTTATTTCTCCCAAATTTTTTCGATAGGTTTTTTCTACCGCAGAATCAATATCATTAGCAAAAACTATATGATAACCTGCTTGATGAAATCCATAATCAAAGCCTCCACAACCGCAAAAAAGACTAATAACTTTGGGCTTAGTCGTAGGGATCTGCGTAATAACATTAGTATTATCAGATGTAAAAAGTTCAAGCTGACCTGTTGCTAGAGTCATTGTGTTGTCATAATTGGTTAAGTTGGCAAAAAAAGCTAATTTATATTATAAATCTTGATCGAACTGATCAAATAAAATTTTAAGAAAATATATACACCATAAGT
Organism: Cyanobacterium stanieri LEGE 03274; assembly: GCF_015207825.1. Classification (NCBI taxonomy): domain Bacteria; kingdom Bacillati; phylum Cyanobacteriota; class Cyanophyceae; order Chroococcales; family Geminocystaceae; genus Cyanobacterium; species Cyanobacterium stanieri. The sequence continues at coordinate 26,529 of NZ_JADEWC010000004.1, read as the reverse complement.
TAAACATTGAGAATTTAATTACCAAAAATACAGGAATACTCTTTATAACTTTTATGCCCCTTTTATCCCCCCTGAAAGGGCTACACAAATCAAAGAATCAATGAAATCCAATTACGGAGGAAATATTCATACCCGTATCGGACTTTCGGCAAGTAATATTTCCCAACCTAAATATTTCTGTTTTTGTCCTCAATGTTTACAGGAAGATGAGGAAAAATACGGGGAATTTTATTGGCATCGCATTCATCAACTATCTTGTGTGTTAGTTTGTCCAACCCATAATATCTCATTACAAAATAGCACCCTACTTTTTCAACAGTTGAATCAACATCATTATCAGGTAGCGAATCGTAAGAATTGTATTTCTGACAACGTAGTAAAAAAATACTCCCCACAAAATTAGACCATACTATTTAACTTAGCTCGTGATGTTCAATGGCTGTTAGATAATCCTCAAATTTCCCGTCCTTTGAACTGGTATTATCAGCAATATATGAATTTGTTGATGTCAAGAAATATTGCCACAGCATCCAAAAGAGTTAATCAGAAGAAATTGTTTGATGAATTTTTGTTTTGCTATGGACAGGATATTTTGAGTTATTTAGACTCTTGTATTAGTCTCGATAATCAAAGTAATTGGCTATTCAGTATAGTTAGAAAACACCGCAAATCCTTTCACCCCACACGTCATATATTGATGATGAGGTTTCTTTGTGGTTCGGTACGAGAATTTTTTGAACGAACATCATCGAAATATAAACCCTTTGGGAATCCTCCTTGGATTTGTTTTAATGGTGCAGTTGATCATTACTTACAACCTGTGATTGAAGATGTTAAGTTGAGCCATTGCCTAGAAAACAAAAAACCTCTAGGAACATTTACTTGCAGTTGTGGAATGGTTTACAGTCGAACGGTATCGAAATCAGAGCAATCTGATGGTTATAGGCCCAATCAAATCATCACTTATGGGGATAGGTGGCATCAAAAGTTACAGGATTTAGTAGAGAATAAAAATTTAGGATTAAGAGCAGTTGCTAGAGAATTAAAGGTAACCACTAGGACTATTAATCGCTATGTGAATAAGTTTGGTTTAAATGCTTCATGGCAATCAGAAACCACGAACTTTTGCCACGTCAATGAGGCTCAACAAGCTGATAATAAGGCACAAAATAGACAAGATTGGTTAGAATTACAAAGACAGTATCCTGACGCAACAAAAACTCAACTGAGAAATATATCTCCTGCCCTATATGGAAGATTGTATAGGGGCGATCGCCCTTGGTTAAATAATAATTCACCCTTTTTACAAAAACCGTCTGTATCAGTAAATAAGAGAGTGGATTGGGGTAAAAGAGATCAAAATATCAAAATTCAGGTAGAGAAGGCAGTTCAAGATATTTTGCAAGAGGAAAAACCCCAAAGAGTTACCCTGAGAAAAGTGGGTATTATGACGGGATTAAAGGCACTTTTAGAGCATAAATTGGATAAATTACCCCTGACAAAAACCTATCTACAAGAAACTGTCGAGTCAGTGGAAATGTTTCAGGATAGAAGGATAGAATGGGCGATCAAATTTTTGGAACAACAGGGGGAGGAAGTAAAATCATGGAAAATCATGCGAATAGCAGGATTAAAAAATAATTGCATAAAAAGAGTAGAGAACATTTTATATTAGACACAGTAACAAAAGTGACAAGAAAAAATGGGATCAGTAACAGGTACGGTACAAACTCAAACCAATTCATCTCCTCAAGTTGGGGCGATCGTATCCTGTCGTCAACGACAATGGGTAGTGTTACCTTCAGATTTACCTAATCTCATTCGTTTACGCCCCTTATCAGGCAAGGAAGAACAAGTGTGTGGAATTTTTACTGGCTTAGGGGAAGCTGTTGAACCTGCCATATTTCCCCCTCCATCCCCTGAAACATTACAAAATCATGAATCAGCAAAATTACTCTTAGATGCCTCCCTATTGAGTTTGAGAAGTGGAGCTGGACCATTTCGTTGTCTAGGACGTTTATCCGTCCGTCCTCGTCCTTATCAGTTAGTACCGTTATTAATGGCATTAAGACAAAATACTATTCGTTTATTAATTTCTGATGATGTGAGGGTCGGGAAAACCATTGAAACGGGCTTAATTATGCGGGAGTTATTAGATAGAAGAGAAATTAAAAGAATTGGGGTACTATGTCCCCCTCAATTATGTGACCAATGGCAAAAGGAACTGAAAGAAAAATTTCATATTGATGCAGTGGTAATTCGTTCGGGAACAGTATCAAAATTGGAGAGGAATTTACCATCAGGAGACAGCCATATTTTTAGTTACCATCCCCATGTCATTCTTTTGTCACTTTCCGAGAGAAAAAGTGGCAAAATAAAAAGATAGTAAAAATGAAAAGCAGTTATGGCAATGGATATAGCGGAACAAATCAGGCAACATTTACCTCGAAATCCCACAGAAACAGTTCCCCTCATTGATGACTATTGTTCGTTTTATCGTTCTTTATTTTCCGATGTGCGTAATTATGAATATTTTAAATATTTACACTATACTAATTATGGAGTAGCTTAAGTGATAAAAAAAGATGATCACGAAGTGGCAGGCTACGTCATTTCATGAAATGATATAGTGCGATCGCACCTTAGAAAGAGGCTTTTCTTGCCCTAGCTTATCTTTGTAATTGTCAAGAGTTGAGGAAAATTTTGCAAAAAATCCTTGACGAAATCAGAACTTATAGTTATATTAATTATGTGGCTCAAAAAAGAGCAAAACCTAACAGGTTCGTAACGCATTGTTTTTCCTTTTTTCGATTTATCCTAACCCAAGGGGTTAGTGTGTCTAAGAATAAAAGGAGGTCAACTCAATGTTAGGTTTAAGATTTCAAGCGGTAGCATCACAATTAAGAGTATTAGCTTTCAGAGCTTCTGATTTGAATGCTGAACACTTACTCTCTGTAGCTGAACAATATTTACCTAAACGTGTCACATGGGCAAAAAATAAAAGACATGATTTTAGTGATGCGCTTGTACTTTGGGATGTGTTAAACATTGATGCCGTCATTGAACTAGAAAACCAAGATGGTAAATTAGTTCGTGTGGGTATTTCTTTGTTAGAAAGTGAACAAAAAGGGCGAGATCGCATTTATGACCTAAAAAGTCGTCGTTGGTATGGTATTCGTGAAGCGTTAAAAATAGAACAATATTGGGTATTAGCAGTAAAATGGAAAGATTTTCCCAAAAATAGAGGAGAATGGATTGATATTCTTTACCGTGAAATTGACACTGCCGTTGATCATTCTGGTTGTCGTTTAATCATTTTGTAGAATCACCCAAAGGGGTTTCCCCCTTCCAAATTAGGGGGGATTAAATAAAGTGTCGCCCCCTTCCCTTAGCCCCGTGCAAATAGTACCTAAGAAAAGAGGCTTTCCCGTGGCAGTTTATCTTAGTGATTGTTTAGGTTATCTTTGCTGTTATTCCCATCCCTAGCCACGGGTGAGATGGGATATTTTGGAAACTGTTTTTGAGGATTTATGAATAAAATATCTAGAAATCTTTCTATCGAAGAAGTTCATGAGCGTATGGTTCAGATGAGTTCGCAACTTGCTGGCATGAGTTCTATTTTACATCACTTACTTTTGGACGATTTGAAAAAGCATCCTGTAGATGTTTATTTACGTTTTTATCTGAATTTAAGAAATATGAGGCAATATATGTCAGAGGTAAGCTATTGGATCATGGAAAATCATCCAGAATGGTTTGTAGAGGAATTTCCCCAAAATCCATTTTTTCAGAAATTGCTTGACGAAAAACAGAAAAACTCACCTGAAATTAAATCAAACAAAGAATAGAACTTAATCACCTTCAAATCGAACCCAAGAAAAAGACCTTTTCTTGGAGTCATTTATCTTGGTAAGTGTTCCAACGAAAAGAGGTCATAAGATATGCTTGATTAATCAATAAAAATTAAGTTGCCTTCCCCTCGGAAGGGGCTTAATACTTACAGGAAAACCCTCCTCATTTCTTTTCCCAAGCCATAGGAAGATACCCATTCCTCAGCAATGTTTAACTGTATTTGTTGATAAAAAGCAGGAATAATTGATAATGAAACAAGAACAACAACAGCAACACACCGAAAACAACTACACCGAATTATCTAAACCTGAACTTCTCATTAAATTTGTTGAACAAGATCCCAGTTGTGCTGAAGTATTAGAACTCACCCAAGAAGGCAAAAAATTAACTCCCCAAGATCCATCATTAGCCGAAAAAATAAGCTCTGTTTTAATCGCCAATCCTAAAGACTATTATGGTAATGCCTATGTCACTGATGAGCTAAAAAAACACGCCAAGATTACCGCTAATACCAACAGTTTTGCGAATATAATTGACTTTGTTTCTAATGCACCCTTTTACTTTTTCTGTTTCAAATTTTTAGGTAATTTTCCCGCCGTTATTTTAGGATTATTAATTGATGTTGGTGTTCTTTCTTTTTCCAATATAACTGCTAGTACCGTGGCTAATCGTACCAAAAAAAATCGTGGTTGGGCAAATATTGGTATCTTTGGCATGGTTAGTATTAGTATTCTTAAAACCCTTGTTTCTGGTATTGGTGTTGAATTACTTAATAATCCCACTGGCATCCAACAGCAAACCGTTGATTATTTAGTTGCCGAACAACGTGTCAAGGTTGAAGATCTCAACAATTCAGATACTTCTAAGTATGAAGAAGCTGAACAAAAATGTCAACAAGGAACACAGGACTTACAGAAAATGACAGAAGGAGATAGAAATTATGACGCACTCTATCAAGATGTACATGGTTTATGGAGTGAGCGCAATAAGGATTGGAGTAATGCACCTAAGGGTCAAAAAATTCCTTTATGTATTGAAGCTAAGATTTTAGAACAACAACATTATGCGGTGTATGAAGATGCCAAAGAAACTTTAGATCAAAAATTAAGCATTCGTGCGCAAAGAGGTAATGATTTAGCTTTTTTAAGAGACGAATTTCCTGAACTATATGAATTTCATTTTGATGAAGAGGGTAATTTAAGATCTGCGGTAACTCAAGTTTCCATGGCAACCCGTAGTTTCTTCTCAAAATTACTTAATGGCGAGTTTGCTGATTTAGGTTTGGGTTTATTTTTCTTCTCTCTTTCTGTTATCAGTAGTGCCGCTGCTGTTTTTATTACTATCAAATACGCTAATCGTGAAGATGTTTTAAAATCCCGTGATGAGGATTTTGCCCGTCAACGTGACATTGAGTTAGAGGAAATTTATCATCAATTACTCGCCCGTGATAAGGAGGTATAAAAGCGATCGCCTTTTCGCCCCCTAAATCCCCCAATAATGTGGGACTTTGTGTGGGATCAAGTGGTGGGCAATGCCCACCCTACATTAACTTAAATGATAGAAAACCTTTCCCTGTTCCCCATTCCCTAACCCCATGAGTAAATTTTAGAATGAATCAGTTTTGGCATAAGAAAGGGGTTGTTCTTGGGGTTGCCTATATTATAAGGGTGGCCCCCGAGGCTATGGATTAAATAATCTTTCTAAAAGAGGGTAGTAAAAAAGATGAATCATGTTTCTTTAGATAAATCCGTAGTAGATACCAGTAATATTGTTATTCCTTCTTCTGTCAAGAATAATGCTTCTGATATTGCTTTGTACCAAGAAAGATTAGTTAGAAATTTTATTGCCTATGTGAAGTTAACGGGGGATTGTAGTTATCGAAATTTATTAAATTCTTATCAATTACAAGAGGAGGAGGTTACTGCTGAACAACAGGAAGATTTTTTAAGTGATGTAGAGGATAAGGTTGCTGTAGTTTGTCTTAATATGAAAGATATTATTAAACAGTTTGCTGAGGGTGTTGTTGCTAATAATCAGGAGGCAAGTATCAGAAATAGCCTCGAAGGTGTTACCCCTGCTAGTCCTGCACCTTATCTAATTACTACTTTAAAGGAGGAACATAAAAAACTATCTTATTGTTTAGATTCTGTTATCAATATTGCTAAAACCCTCGATGATAAATCCCTTGGGCAATTTATCCGTGATTTAACTTATTTTCATCAATATATTCAATACCATGCTCAACCTACTAAGATACAACATGATTTAAGTCAAATTGCTGATTTATCTTTATACCTCAGACGTTTAAATGAATATTTAGATATGATTCCTGAAACTGTTGATAATGTGATAGATGCGATCGCCCGATTATCTGAATAAAAATTTTTCTGATTAAAGATTAACCCATAGTAAATAACATAGGAGCTAAATTAAGATGGTGGATGTATTAAGAAAACAAGGCTTATGGTTCAAAAAAACTATTAATCAACAGCAATTAGAAGAACTATATAACCAAGGAGAAAGGGATTTTCGTGGCTGTAAATTTATGGGAGTTGAGTTAGGATCATTCTTAGCAGATATAGATATAACCCATTCTGACTTGCGCTTTGTGAAAGATTTACGGGATGTGTTGATGAATGCTAATTTGATGAAATTAAATCTCGAGGGTGTCAATTTAGAAAAAGCCAATTTAAGTCGTGTAGTTTTAGCTAATACCAACCTCAAAAAAGCCTTATTAGTGGGTGCTGATTTAAAAGGTGCATCCCTAACAGGTGTTAAGTTACAAGGTGCTAATCTCAGTTTTGCGAGGTTTACAGAAGTAGAATTAAGTAAGAGTAAATTACAACGGGCAAATTTAAACCATACTTTTTTACAGGGTGCTAATTTATATAAAGTCAATCTTCACGGTGCAAATTTAGCCCATGCCGATTTACAACAGGCTAACCTTAGTTTTGCTAATTTAACCGATACTAATTTAACTTGGGCAAATCTACAAAAATGTAATTTAAGTAATGCCAAGTTACACCGTACCAATCTTACTAATATTGATTTACATTCTGCCTATTGGAATAATATCAAGTTTCATAAGGTTAATGGGCAAGGGGCAAGGTTTTCTAATCATTTAGAATTGGAAGTTTCTAAGAATATGGGAAATGTGGAGCGTGATTCTTAGATAACCTGAGTTCGGGATAATATATTCTAGTTAAGGCGGGAAACAGGGAACGGAGAATAGTTTTTTACTAATGATTATAAACATTAAGTTTTAAGGATTATGAGAAGCCCAATTTTAAGTTAATAATTGACACTCAACCATACTAATAATAATCCCGCATTGGGGTTAGATATTGTGATTCTCTCTCACCCCGAGGAGTGATTCAAAATTGGTTTTCCCTCACTCCCAACCCCTCTCCCAAAGGGCGAGGGGAGAATTTAACTGTCTATTATTATTTTCTCGTGGCAATCAATACAATTTTTTTGGCAATTACGACGACTGCGAATGCAACCATATTCACTAAAGCGTTTACTGTGTTTGTGTACGGTAGGAAAGGCTATCAGATAAAAGGGAATTTTAGTTAAATAAAATAGTATTCTGCCTCCTTGATGAAGTATATCCCACATTTCTCCGAAGTTGGGTTCGTGCCAAAATTCTTTCACTTCGTCTTTGAAAGCCTCTATGTGCACCCTTAAACTAGTGGGATGACATTCATCGTAAATTTCCATTCCTCGATGATAGTCTTTGAGGATTTTTATCACTGACATTTTTTCTTATTCCCCTATCAGTTGATTTTCTTTAAGGTTGCTTAAGGTGCCACAATATGATCATCTACGATAATCACATTAACTTATTTTATTATTAATTTTGATCTCTCCTTAACCTTGAAAGGGGAGTTTTTTTGTGTTTCTTATTATCATTCGCTACAGAGTCAGAAAACACCCCCAAAATCTAAATGATTAAAGAGATGTTTCCAACTAATCCCATGTAACCCCATGGGTAGGGGATATCGAAGCTTTGATTACGTTTTCTCCCGCAGATGGTTTCCAACTAATCCCATGTAACCCCATGGGTAGGGTCTTCGATTCAGAGGCATTACACTACAAGAGTTTTAGCCTTTAAATCTACACAATAGTAATAATAACACAAAAAATCAAAATTGCACAACAAAAATAAGAACCTGAAACCTATACAGGGCAAGGCATCGACACAATAAGATGAAATAATGGGCATTTGGGGGTTTTTCGTTATTGTGTAGATTTTATGTTTTGCTCCATAGCAATAATAACTATTAAGAGACACTGTAAAGCACTCTTGATAAGGCTTTAGGGATATTTTGAAAACCATAAAACCAGTCTTTGTTATCAAAACAAGTGAAATCTAATGGAAAACAAATATTTTTAGGAAAACCCCTTTTCCTATGGGTTGTTGTAATTGAGAAACAAAAAATCAATAAATAAATTTATGAATTGATGAAAACCACAAGAAAAGTCATGATTTTTGCCGATAGCGATAACATCACCATCGCTGCTCAAAGTTTTAATCGAAAACTAGACTGGCAAAAAATAAAAGACTATCTAGCAAACCCAGAAGAAGGAAGAGAATTAGTCGAAATGGTAATTTATGTTGGTTTACCCCCAGCTAGAGAGCGTTTTGAAGAACAACGAAAAAGTAAAGAAAAACTGGTTTATTGGGCAAAAAGTAACGGCTTTGTCGTAGTTACCAAGGAAGGAAAAGCCAAAGGCAACGAATTTGAAACCAATATAGATGTTGTCATGGCAATTGATGCCCTAGAATTTGCCCTCGAAGTTCGCCCCGATATAGTAGTACTACTCACAGGGGATTCCGACTTTGCCTACTTGGTAGAAAAATTGAGAAGACGAGGAATTAGGGTAGAAGTAGCCGCCATTGGGCAAACTTTGGGGAATGAGTTGAAAAACTCTGCCAACAGTTTTATTGACTTAATTCCTGTTTTTGACCAATTTAATGCCCAAAATAATCATCAAACATATCACCCCATCGGCAACACAAATATTTTTAATTAGGGGGAAGAAATTATGCAAACTATTAACGGTAAATTAATTATCGAACCCTCCCAAGACTCCAGAAAATTAGACCAAAAATGCAGTGATATTCTTGTTAAGTCAGAAAACTTAGAACATATCCTTAATCAGCAACAACATCACATAGAATCCCTTCAGAAAAAAATTCATCACCTAGAAACAAGTAACCTAAGCACAATTCAAAAAGATATAAAACTGTTAAGAAGTAGTATTAATCGTCAATTTTTGACAGTTAATGTAACCGTAATATTGGGTTTTTTAGTTATCGGAGCAATCTTAATATCCTCGCAAAAAAGGAATCATCAATGGGAAGCTAATCCCACCATAGAAATTACCAATCCTGTAGTTAATAATTAAGGAGATAAATAAATTATGAGAGCAATTGTTAATGGAAAATTAGTGGATTTACCTAATGGTGCTACTGTAGAAGAACTGAGAAAAAAATTACCAGAAATTGGTAATGATGATGTTATGGAAGAAGGTTTTAAAGGTACTAAACCCCTCAAGGAAAATGAAGCCCTCAAGGAAGGTTCTAAGGTTTGGACAGTTCCTAAAATTGTTAAAGGATTTAAGTAATTATAGAAACAATTAAACTGGAATAATGACTATTACACTTATCTCTAACAACTCCCCCTTTCAACCCCATCCAAGAATTAACTCCGAACTACAAATACTCGAAAAAGTAGCTAAAAATATCATAGTCGGCAGAAAACAAATTGATCATAAATCATACACCGCCGTATTAGTAAAAGGAATGCCCCTATCATCCAACAAATTTAAAGTTTCTAACACAGATATTCTCTTTTTATTACCTCCAGAATATCCCAAAATTCCCCCCATTGGTTGTTACTTAAACTATCCATGGAAAACCATCGGCGAAGGAGATCATCATTTTACCCAACAAAGCTATTATGGAGCGCCTTTTCTCAGTGAAGAAGGATGGTATTGGTATTGTGTCGGTTTAGGGGGAGGTTTTCATCAAGAAAGATGGATGAATGCTTGGCGCCCTAGTCATCATCCCGAAAAAGGACATAATTTAGCCACACTATATATTACCGCCAAACACGCCATTAACACTGATTAACTATCATCAGGTGATGCATACTAGGGCGAGTTTAAATAACAATAAGAAAGTTTTTTCTTACTAATAATTATCCCAAATTATTAAATGGTGGGCAATGCCCACCCTACCATTTTCACTAGAAAATATTATTCCGAACTCAAGTTACTTGATTATTCTATATATTTGACCTAATTTATACAATTTATAATCATGAAAATATCCCTACATATTCCCCCTCAAATGTGGCAAAAAATTCGCTATTCTATGCTCTACTTAAAACCTGAAGATGAAGAGGTGATCAGTTTTATATTTTGTGAAAAGCAATTCACTGATAATATAGTTAGATATATTCCTAAATATTGGGTTGTGCCAGACCAAGATTGTTACGAATATCAGTCTAGTATTGGCTTAGTAATGAAGCAACATTTTCATCACTATTTATTAGAAGAATATTTGCAAAATCAACAATTAAATGTAGTTCATATTCACACCCATTTTGGAGACCAATTACCTGATTTTTCCTATGTAGATGATCGTCATGAATCTGATTATGCCAGATTTTTAGGGGAAAATTTTGCTCACCAACCTGACTTAATATCAGGAGTATTTGACGAAAACTTAGAAAAATATCAATTTCGTCTTTGGAATAATCAAGGAACAGATTTTGAACCCATCGAATTTTGTAATTCTTGGTTAAGCATCGATGAAAATAATATTTCAGAATCACCAGAAATATCCCCCATGTTTGCCCGTCAAAAGGTATTTGGGAAAGGATTTCAAACACAACTAAATCAACTCAAAATCGCCTTAATTGGTTGTGGAGGAATTGGGGCAGTATTTGCAGAAACTTTGGCGCGTTTAGGGGTTAAAAATTGGCTGTTAATTGATGATGATAATTTAGAATTAGTTAACCTCAATAGAACTCCAGGGGCATCGGAGGAAATGGTCAATCAACAATGGTCAAAAGTAGATTATGTTAAATATTTACTGACCAAAATTTATCCTGATGATGGGAATTTCATTACAGCAAAAACAACTATTCAAGCCATCGAAAATATAGAACAAATTATCGATTATGATTTAATAGTAGTGGCGACAGACAATCATCATTCAAGACAAATCGCCCAAGAATTAGCCTTAAAATATCAACGCCCTTTTATGTCTTTGGGTACTCATATTGACATAGATTCTGATGGTATTCCCAAAATGTATGCTCGGATAACCATTCCTCCCCTCGGTGGTGGTTGGTGTTTGATGTGTGGCAATATGATTAATTTACAGCAGTCGGCTTTGGAAACAGCAGCGAATTCTATCACTCAATTGGCAAATTCTGCGGGTTATCTTGATGATGTGGAAGCTCCTGCGGTATTTTGGTTGAATAATATATGTGCTAGTACTACGGTTGGAATTCTTCATGGGGTAATAGCTGGATTTGTCAATGTGGATGAGGGTTTAGATTGGGTTTACCATTTTCCTTCGCAACAATGGTTAAAGACTATACCTGAACATTTACACAATGAAAATTGCTTATTTTGTACGGTTACTCCTCTTTCAGAAAATGATTTTTGGGAGCAACATAGTGATGATTTTTGTTCCACTGCCCAAGAGTCATATTATGATACAAACTATTTTGATGAGTAACATCGATACATAAATATTTTTAGCTATATCATTTTAGGTTCTCCTTACTCAAAGAGTCGGGGGGTTTTTTTTGTATTTAATTATCTATCACAACAACAGGAGAAAAACCCCCAAAACCTAAATGGTTAAGGAGGTGTTTCTAACTAATCCCATGTAACCCCATGGGTAGGGTTGGAGAGAATTCCAAAGTATAGTTGAAGTACTTGAAAGTTTCCAACTAATCCCATGTAACCCCATGGGTAGGGGTATCATTGGTGGGTTAGTTGTTGCTTTGAGCGGAGTCGCGTTTCCAACTAATCCCATGTAACCCCATGGGTAGGGAAGAGAAGCACTTAAAAAAATACTCGATAACCGATGGTTTCCAACTAATCCCATGTAACCCCATGGGTAGGGAATGAAATGTACAGTAACAACAGCAGACGGAAAAGTTTCCAACTAATCCCATGTAACCCCATGGGTAGGGAATACTCTGGAAGACTGGGGATCTGTTGGTGGTGTTGTATTGTTTCCAACTAATCCCATGTAACCCCATGGGTAGGGGTTTACTGATTTTAATAATTTTATTCATCCTGTTTCGTTTCCAACTAATCCCATGTAACCCCATGGGTAGGGAAGAATTAATACAACATCAGCTTTGCGTGGAGTAAACAGTGGTTTCCAACTAATCCCATGTAACCCCATGGGTAGGGTCTTCGATTCAGAGGCATTACACTACAAGAGTTTTAGCCTTTGAATCTACACAATAATAAATATAACACATAAAATCTAAATCGCGCAACAAAAAATAGGTCTGAAACTCATACAGTGCAAGGCATCGACACAATAATACGAAATAATGGGCATTTGGGGGTTTTTGGTTATTGTGTAGATTTTATGTTTTATTCCATGGCAATAAGAACTATTAAGAGACAGCGTAAAATAGTCATGATAAGGCTTTGGGGATATTTTGGAAGCCATAAAACCAGTCTTTGTTATCAAAATAAGTGAAATCTAATGGAAAACAAATATTTTTAAGAAAACCCCTTTTCCTATGGGTTGTTGTAATTGAGGAACAAAAAAACATTAAATCTTGGAAATGTCGGATATAGATATTGTTGATGAATTTTTGGACTTTAATAATTTTGAAACCGCTTGGCAGAAAGTGGCAAAAAATAAGGGATGTGCTGGGGTTGATGGAGAAACGATTGATAAATTTACTAGTCGGGAAGAAACGAATCTTCATCAACTGAGAAATGAGGTGGCGAATAACACTTATCAACCCCAACCCTATTTACAAATTTTGATTCCTAAAAATGATGAGAGTTGGCGAGAGTTAAAAATACCCACCGTCAGAGATAGAATTGTACAACAGGCATTGTTAAATATTTTGAGTCCTATAATTGAAAAAGATTTTAGCGATGCTAGTTTTGCTTATCGTCCGAATATTTCTTATTTGGATGCGGTGAAACAGGTGGCACACTGGAGAGATTTGGGTTATCAGTGGGTTTTGAATGCTGATATTGTGAAATATTTTGATAATATTGATCACCAAATTTTATTGGGAGTGGTAAGAAATTGGATTGATATTCCTGGTATTTTGTGTTTGATTAAAGGGTGGCTTTGTGTGGGGTGTGTTGGTAAACAGGGGCTGATAATGACTGAAAAAGGGGTTTCTCAGGGTGCTGTCATATCTCCTTTGTTGGCGAATATATATTTGAATGAATTTGATAAGGTTATTTCGGCTTCTGATGTGAAGTTGGTACGTTATGCGGATGATTTTTTGGTGTTATCTTTGTCTCGGGAAAGGGTGATGGCATCTTTTTCGGAGGTAAGGCAAAATCTTGATTTGCTGGGTTTAAAACTTCATCAGACTAAAACACAAATTACTAATTTTGATGTGGGATTTCGTTTTTTAGGACATGGTTTTTTGGGGGAGGCAATTTTTCCCCTTGATTCTGTTAAGAGTAAGAAAAAAAAACTTCATTTAGATAATAGTGTAGGGTTTAATTCTTCATCTTTTGATGGTTTGATGGGTGGTAATGGGAGTAGTTTTGAGAATATTCCTGTGGGTAATGGGGAAGAAAATGGTTTAAAGGTTGGTCAAAATCGTAACCAAAAAAGAAATATATGGAATGGGGAAATGGCTACTTTATATTTATTGGAACAAGGTTCATCGGTTTTTAAGGAGCATTTTAGATTTATTATTTATGTGGATAAAACTCCATCTTTGGAAATACCGATAAGGGAGATTGACAGGATAATTGTTTTTGGCAATATACAGCTAACTACTCAGGTAATTCATGCTTGTTTGGAGGCTAATATTTCCATTGTTTATGCTAGTCAAAGGGGTTTATATCGGGGTCATTTGTGGAATGAGGATTCGGTTAATTTGAGTTTACAATTATTGCAAATTGAACGCCATAAATGTTCGTCTTTTCAATTTGATGTTGCGAGGGAGATTGTGGCGGGGAAGTTGAAAAATTCTAAGCAGTTATTGTTACGGTTGAATAGGAGGCAGAAAAAAGATGTTGTTCAAGAGGCGATCGCAGGTATTAATGCTGATTTAAAATCATTATATTTAGTGGAGAATATAGATCAATTAAGAGGTTATGAAGGCATCGGAACGTCTCGTTATTTTTCTGGTTTGGGGACGTTGATTACTAATGAAAATTTTACTTTTAATCTGCGTAATCGTCAACCGCCAAGAGATCCTATCAATTCTTTGTTAAGTTTTGGTTATACTTTATTATTTAATAATGTGTTGTCTTTAATAATTGGAGAAGGTTTGTCTCCTTACTTTGGTAATTTACATTATGGGGAAAGAAAAAAATCTTATCTCGCTTTTGATTTGATGGAGGAGTTTCGCTCGGTAATTGTTGATACGATTGTGATAAAAATGGTTAACAAGGGTATTTTTAGCCCTGATGATTTTGAGGTACAATCTGATACTCAAGGGGTTTATTTATCTGCTCAAAAAAGGAAAGTTTTTCTTAATCATTTTGAAAATCGCATGAATGAATTAGTTTCTGATTATAGGGTGCGATCGCCCATATCTTACCGTCAAATAATTCAATTACAAATTAGATCTTATAAAAATAGTTTATTAGAGAAAGAAAAGTATAAATCTTTTGAGAGAATTTGATAATAAAAATGATAGTAATTGTTTACGATATTCCCGATAATAAAAGACGAAATTCTTTATCAAAATTTTTAGAAGGGTATGGTAATCGAGTCCAGTTTTCTGTATTTGAATGTTTTTTAACCCTAGCAGAAACCAAAGAATTATATATAAAAATTGAAAAAAAAGTAAAACCAGCAGAAGACAATGTAAGATTTTATTGGATTTCTCGCCATGGCACCTCAAAAATTTTAACCATCGGTAGTCAACCACCCCAGCCACCTCCAAAGTCTTATATCGTCTAAATAGGGTTTGTTGAAAAAGTGGGGTCATAGAGGCAGGGAATAGGGAATGGGCAATAGGCAATGGTTTTCATGTTTTATCTGATTGGTGCAGTATCTCTAATTGTTGATTTTTAACTGTGTTTTTGTAAAAAAAACATCATTTTTGTGTATTTTTTGACAGTTGTAGTGTGCTCAAATCTTTGATATTTCTAGTTTCTGATTTATTCAGCAGACCCTAAATATTTGGATAGGTTGAAGGGATGATAACTAGATAGTTACCACCACCGTCACCGTCAAGAATTAGCCGTTTTGAGAGGGGTGAATGGGGCGAGGAATAAGTTCAATAGTAGGTTTTTCAGTTTTTTTAGGTTGAGGTTTATCAGTTACTTGGGGTTTTTTGGCTTTTGGAGATTGAGATTTTTTAGCTAGTTGAGGTTTTTTGACGAGTTTAGGTTTTTCGGTTTTTTTAGGTTGAGGTTTATCAGTTACTTGGGGGGTTTCAGCTTTTTTAACTTCAGGTTTTTCGGTTACTTCAGGTTTTTTTGGTGCTTGGGGAATAGTGGTGGTGATTTGGGGAGTAGATTGGTTTTGTTTTTTGTCGTCAATGAGGGTAAGAACAACGGAAGAAGTGAGTAAACCAGTACCAGCGATGCTTAGGGCGTTAATTCTGTTAGCAATACCAAATCCACCAATTAATAAACCAGAAACGGCGGTAACAAGAGCTTGGTTTTTCATAATCTTTTTATTCCTTTGCTTTGAACAATTACTAAGATAAATGGCTTCAAGAAAGCTCTTTTTCTTAGGTTCAATTTTGAAGGTGATTAGGGGACGTACCATGCTACGTCCGTACGGGCTTCTGGTTGCAGGTTTTAAAATGGACAATTATTATCTATTGCCCATTGCCCATTCCCTGTTCCCCCTTCCCCGCCCTAATGAGTACATTATTAAAACAGGATGTAGTATGAGATGATTCCGTGGATTGAGAAAATGTATCATACCAAAACTTTTTCCAATTGACTCCACTTTGATAAGTAAAAAAATCGATCACGGGGGGAAAAATACCATCTTCCTCTTGGTCAAAAGACTTATCAAATATCAAGGGATTTTTTTCCATAGCTTCTTCCCAATGGGAGATTGACACCACAGAAGCTCTATCAAAGGATTCATAATCGTAACAGACTTCAGGGTGAAGCATCCAATGACCTGTATCCTCATGACTACAAATATACATCAGATAGGGTTCTGGATCTCCTGGGGTACGAAAATAACAGGCAGAAACTAAACCATAGGTTATTCCATCAAATGATATGTATGCGTTGTGGGAGTAATGCCCATGGGCGTAAATAACGGTGACATACCAACAGTCATGTACTAAAAGTTCATCGTTTTCCATTATTAATTCTCCTGATTACTACTACGTTTAAAACAAATTTATTGATAAGGTTGGGGAATCTGCTGTGAGGGTATGTATATTGACAGAAGCAGTCCAACATAACTGTTAAATTAACCTCAATTCGGGATAAGGATGTGAAGAATTAACAATTGACAATTGACAATTATTTTATGGCCCATTGCCTATTCCCTATTGCCTGCTTTAACTAGAAAATGTTATCCCGAACTCAGGTTAAATTAACTAGGGTTCAATCAAATACTTTTCCTCTTCCTGATATTTTTTAATTAATTGTCTGCGTCTGATATATGGATAAGCCAAAGTACCGACCAAAGAACCTCCACTGATAAATAAAATAAATACTAGGAGTGGAGGGGAGTAGGGAACATAATAAGTAAGGCTCAAACTAGCGGCCGTAATTACTGTTAAAGTCGGAAAAATTATCGCTCGATTGGTTTGAAATTCATTATCGATAAAGGCTTTATAAGTCTCATAGGCTATCCAACCGATGGCCATAGGAATTACCGCAACTATCAATAAACCAAGAGCTAAGATTAATAAACTTATGGCAAGTTTAACAATGAAAACAATTATAGCGAAGACAATAGATATTAAAAAAATAACTATGCCAAGTCCAATTAATCCTACGGCCGCTTCTCCTTCCATGATTTTAATACCTAATAAATTTACAAAAAATAATCGTTTTTATTGCCAAATAGACTCGATCCTATTTCCTACGATTGTAAATACTTCCTCTATCAAAACTAATTGAAGCGGTAAAAATAGGGAAGCAGCGAATAGCATACACAGCCAAAAATAGGGAATAGATTTATTTTCAACGGGGATGGGTGCAGTTTTTATATTGATAGGAATAATATAGGGTTCTTCCGAAGCATTGGAAATAAGTTGTATTTTCCTTTGATATAGTTGTCCTGCCCTTAAATCTCTGGTATCTGTGGTGACTAAACATTTTATTTTGTTCCCTTTAAATACTGGTTCACTAACACTAATCCAACTATGGGCATTTTGCGGATTTGATGCGGTGATTTGTTTGGGGGATGAAAGGCGATCGCCCGGATGATCTACCATAGAGAAACTACCCTGTAACTCAGTATCTGGTACAGAATTATTTAACTCCACAGTAAACTGGACTTTTTCCCCCAACTTTTGAGCCTCATATTCAAAAACCTTAGAAGAGATACGCATTTCTGGCACCCTTACCACATAAAGAGGTTTAAAAGCCTCCAAAGCCAATTGGGCATTAGCAAAACGAGAACTAGGATCAGGCTCTACCATTTTTTCGAGCCATTGGATAAACTTAAAACTATAACGAGAAGCCTTATCCTTAAAATTAATGCGATTAGTGGCAAAATTAACTAAACTACCAATATCCTGAGATTTCGTCTGGGTAATCAAGCAAATAATAGTTGCCCCCAAACCATATAAATCAGACGCTTCGGTTAATTTTTGGTTATGCAACTGCTCAGGGGGCATAAATCCAAACGTTCCCCCCTGCATGGTACTTACAGCCATGGTAGCGTTACCAATTCTGGCTAATCCAAAGTCGATGACGTAGGCATTTAAATCATCATCCACAAGGATATTTTCGGGTTTCAAATCACGGTGAATAATAGACGGGATTCTTTCTTGTAAATATACCAAGATTTCTAATATCTGAGTGATGATATGTTTAATATCCTCTGGGGTAAAACTGCGTAACTTGGACAAAGGTTCTGCATTTTTGTACTCTTGCACCAAACATAAACCTTCACCAGAATCAATTTTATCTAAATATTGAGGAATACCTCGATGATTTAGCCCCCTCAGCACATCGATTTCTCTTTCTATTTCCTTAAAACTATCCCAATTACTACTATTAGCAAAGCGGAATTGTTTGATAATCACAGGGATTTGAGTATCAATCTTAACGGCTTTATAGGTGACTCTGCCCCCTTGAATATTATCAGTTATCTTTTCGACTATCTGATAACCTTTTTCTTCAAAATTGGTATAGTCATTCATGGTGAAAAAGATACATTATTTTTTATATTAACAGTAATTATGCTTTCGGTATCATTTTTTTTTGGAGTGATAAGTAAATTGTAGTTCAACGGAATAAAATACAGCCTTTAAATGGTGGGCATTGCCCACCCTACGGTTACGCACCCCCAAATACTCTCCCATAGGAGAAGGGATTTAAACAACTATTTAACGATCGCACCATACCACCACTCCTTGCACTGTATAACGCCCATTATCTCCCTGACTACGACAAGCCTTATCAAGCCATACATCTTCAAAAATAACCCTCTCTGCACCCACTTGAGTTCTTTGTACATCACGACTGCTATTACCTCCTCCCTGAACAACACCAAGATTAAATCCAGCATTACCTCCTCTACTATTGGTAACATTAATAATAGGTCTATAATGAACACGACAGTAATGTCTTCCATTTCGATAAGCATGACGACCATCACGGGAATAAATACGTCCAGCCCATTGATTTCCTGCGGCGAACACATTACGACAATAACGATCAACATCGAGATGAATTTGGTTACGACCTTGAAAGGTTCTGGTGTTGGCTTTGGCTATGTCGGGGGTGATGGCGGTGGTTAATACGGTAGTTCCAATTAAGAGGCTAGAAATTAATTTTTTCATCATCTTTTGGTAAATATTTATTGCTTTAACAATTACCAAGATAAATAACCTAAAGAAAGGGGCTTTTCCTACTACAAAATCGGTGCGATCGCACAGAGCCACTTCGTGATCGGGTTACTTTCCTACTTCATCATCGCCCTTATAACTGATAAATTTTTTCTAATAGTTTTTTCTCATTAATAACATTGGGCTCTAGCACATCAAAAAATAATTGCTCTTTTACCTCTAATCCTCTTAAAAATAAATCCAGTATATATTTATTATAAAAATCTTTGTAAGTTTTAATTACTTCATATCTTTTTGTTTTTGGTATCTTACAGTTTTTTTTCCAATCTAACCAACATAGGCTATATTTATCTTGTTTATAAAGAGAGTTTAGCCATTGATAGTTATTTTGTAAAAGTTTTAATGTGGGTAATATTTCCTGTTCAAATTCATCTTTATAAACAGAATCAAATATGAATATATCGTGCAGATAATCTAAAAAAGAAGCCTTATAAAAATTAATTATACGCTTATAAAAATATCTTAAATATGTTTCCTTTGCGTTGGTTTCACTGACCAGTTGCTTTAAATTCCTGATCATTGTGATCCTTTTTTTATCTTCTTCTAGTTCCACTATTACATAATTCACAAAAACTTTATCCACAAGGGGTTTTAATAGTTCTTGTTCTTTATAAAAATAATATAGTGAGTAATTTTTCATAAAGCAAATATTTTTAGTAGTCTTAATAATTTATTGTATCTTCCTAAGCGGGGCAAAGGTTAATTTTTCCCTACATTTAAGACTTGATAAAAAATAATTAATTAGGTTGTGTTGACTAAATCACTAATTATAAATATCAAAGATTTGAGCATACTACAAACATAAAAAAGGCAGAAATCGCCATTATCAATTATTTATTCTCCATTAATTATTATTCCCAAACAACACACCACAGAAAACACCCCCAAAACTTAAATTGTAAAGGAGGTGTTTCCAACTAATCCCATGTAACCCCATGGGTAAGGGGTAAAGAAAATGAATGTACGCGAAATTATCCAAGTTTCCAACTAATCCCATGTAACCCCATGGGTAAGGTGCAATTAGTAGTGGCTCTGTAGGTATCAGAGTGTTTCCAACTAATCCCATGTAACCCCATGGGTAAGGTGATTCACAAGCGTATTCAGATCATAAAGATTCTTCAAAGGTTTCCAACTAATCCCATGTAACCCCATGGGTAAGGTCTTTGGCGTTATAAAGACTGCCACCGTTGCACTTGAGGTTTCCAACTAATCCCATGTAACCCCATGGGTAAGGTCTTCGATTCAGAGGCATTACACTACAAGAGCTTTAGCCTTTAAATCTACACAATAGTAATCATAACACAAAAAATCAAAATTGCACAACAAAAATAAGAACCTGAAACCCATACAGGGCAAAGCATCGACACAATAACACGAAATAATGAGCATTTGGGGGTTTTTAGTTATTGTGTAGATTTCGGTCAAAATGTTATGATTTGAGCAAATCAAACTCACTGGTTTAATCAATGAAATATTGGGATCCTGAAATTTACCTCAAGGGATGGAATTTCGCTTCTGTTGCCCATCAACGTCAATTAATGCCAGGTTCTAAGGTACCCTATCTTAATCACATCGGTAGTGTGACAATGGAGGGAATGAGGGCAATTTGTGAGGGTGATGATATTGATAATCCTGATTTACTTATTCAATGTTGCTTGTTACATGATGTGATAGAAGATGCGGGGGTAAGTTATGAAACATTGACTCAAGAGTTTGGTGTATCTGTGGCTGATGGGGTTTTGGCGTTAACCAAGAATAAAAAATTGCCTTCAAAACAAGCACAGATGGAAGATAGTCTTTCGAGGATTATGGAACAACCCATGGAAATTTGGATGGTGAAAATGTGCGATCGCACCTCAAATTTACAATCACCTCCTACCCATTGGGATAAAGAGAAAATTAGTAAGTATCGCCAAGAAGCAATATTAATTTTGGATAAATTAGGCAAGGCAAATCAATACTTAGCCCAAAGACTAAAAAATAAAATTACCGATTATCAACGATATTTATGTTAAGTTAAATCGTCAGATGGTGGGCATTGCCCACCCTACAAAATATTAAAATTTAGTTCTTCCCGAATTGATCATATTCCAATAAAGCCTTATGAGCAAAAGTGCCTCCTTTTCAGAAGACACCCTCACCCCAAAAAAAATTAAACTAATTGAGGTTGTGGGCTAGATTGACGAGGTTTAGTATAACGTTGAATATCGGGTTTAATTTCGGCTAAATCAATAAATTTATCAGCAACACTTTTTAATTGTTTACTAAGACATTCAGAAGTAGAAATAACGGTGACGTGACAACCTTTGGCTTTAACTTTTTCTAGGGAGTAAGTAAAATCACCATCGCCAGAAACTAGAACAATATGATCATTTTCGTTAGCATCAATGGCAATATCTGTGGCTATTTGAACATCATCACCTTTGTTTTTATGATTGCCTTCAGGGAGTTGTTTTTTGAGGGATTGAACTACATTATAACCATTATTTTCAAGATATTTAATAAAGCCATTTTGTTTACGATTAGGACTTTCAAGGACGGCATAATAGTAGTTAAAAATTACATTGTCTTCACCGTTAGCAATATGATCAGCAAAGGCGTTAAAGTCAATATCAAATTTTAAAAGATTAATAGAACCTAAAGTATTGGCGCCATCAATATAAACACGGGTAACAGGTTGAGGATTAACGGTAGGTGCGGGGGAAGGTTGAACATTTTCAGGATCTTTTTTACCAGTGATTGCGATAGTATTAGAGATTAGTAAACCACCACCGACAAAATTAGCAACATCTCCTCTAGCGACTCCTAAACCAGCAACTAATAAACCAGAAATTGCACCAATGAAAGTTTGAGTTTTCATAATCTTTACCCTATTACTTAACACTTTATAAGTTATCGGGTTGATGGTAAGGGGGCTTTCTTATGGCTATTTCTTTAAATGTTTCATTTGGTAGGTAATGCCTACTATAGCGGTTCTAAATGAGTCATGGGAAATTGATCCCCCCTCTTTTTAAGCAGGGTTTTTTCATTGTCGAGGTAGAGTTGAATTTTATTAGTTCAATTCATTGAACGTTTAATATTAGCTTTGTCAATTTATTGCAAAGCGATTTATGGCGTAAAACCGTTATTCCACAATGAAATGAATTTCATTGCTAATAGCGAACGTTAAATAAATTTAACTCAATTTTGCTGAAAAATACTGTTATTTTTAATATTAATTGCTCAAAGTTAAAATTCTCAATAAATTTATCAATGGAACTAATTGTTTATAAAATATCTTTTAAAAAGTCTTTGGTGGTTCTTTTCATAGATAAATAACTTCCTTGAGAATCTGTTCTCCGATATAGGGTTTTAGTCCTTTTTTCATTACTAAATCAACTTTTTTCCCTAATCTATCGCTGAATATGTTTTGTAATTTACAATATTTTACTAATCCAAATCTAGCACTTGGTTTAAAACTTATTAATAAATCAATATCACTTTTTTTTGTTTCTTCTCCTCTTACATAGGAACCAAATAACCCTAGTTCATCGATTTGGTATTCTGTTTCTAGTTTTGCTTTTATTTGTTGAATTTTTTTCTTAAGATGGCCTAGTTTATTTTTTCTATATTGAATATCTAGGATTTTGTTATTGTAGGTTAATTCTTCACTAGAAATTTTATTGATAATTTCCATGGAATATATTTTTTGTTGGTACCATCCACTATATTATAAGTCAAAAATAATTTTACCCCCCCAGAAGATTATTTGATTTTTCATTAAACATAAAATTCTTTCCATACTGCATTGATTAATTGACCGTTGAGGTTGAAAATTTCGTCGGTTAAACGTATTATTTCGATATTGGGTACTGCTTTGTCTCGATCGCCACTTACCCTTTTTATTGCTTCTTGGTAGTCTCCTAATATGGCGGTATAAACTGCGATCGCCATTCCCGCAGAACGACTAACTCCCTGATGACAGTGAATCAAAAAAGTTAGAGGATTATCAGCATTTTCATAATGGGTAGAAGCGAAATCAATCACAAGAAATACCATATCTTTGGTGACGATTTCTTGTCCTAGTTCGTAATTTTCTGCCCAAACATCATCAAATTCTAATCTCAATACTCGGTGGCGATTTTCTTCTTCTTTTTCTACAATCGATGGGGGTGCAAAAACTGTGTAACCGGGGTTCATAATGGAAACAACCACATCTGCATCATCAATATGGTCATCAACTTCAGCAACACCACAAACGATAATATTTAAATCTAACATCAAATTTTTTCTTTAAAAAGTATTGAGGTTTAATGATCTGGAATTAATTTTGGTGTTTAAAGTGCGATCGCTACGGCATCTGCAACGAGCGCACATAGGAATCACACCTTACACCTAATTAAGTAATGGTAAACTTTTAATTAAAACAACTAGGATAATCTGCGGTTTCAGTACGGGTAAGTTTGAGGCGAGTATCCTTCATTATTTCATATTTTTTGATTTCATCCTCTAAGTTAGCAATTAAATCTAGTAATGTTGAGAGTTGTTGACCTTTTTCTTGCATTAAAACTCGATTATGTTTATCGTTGGACTCTAAGGAGTTTAATTCGCTGTAAACATATTCTTGGTATTTTTTGAGTTCTGCAATAAATTCCATAGGTAGAGAGTCCTCTAATAAAAGTTGTGCCGACAAAAATAGATTATTACTTAGGATAGGAAAGGGGGTTTTCTCGACTATCTATCTTAAATAATTTTCGTGGTTCTTAATAGTAATGGTAGATCATCATCCCTCAATTATTCATTAAAAATTGGATTAAGGGCGATCGCCCAGTAGGTCAAGGAAACAAATCCCTGTGTGCGATCAGTCCTAAAAAGTTTATTTTATTGAATTACACATGAACAACAATACAACCTTTTAAATTTCCTTGATAAACAGTGCGACCATCTACATATACTTTGCCATTACCTGGATCATGACTAAAATGGGCTTGTCCTCGAGAGTCAGTTCGTTGTTCTCGTCCCATGCCCCTAAATAAACTATCAAAACTTATGTTAACTCGTTTACCAGTGGCAGGTTTACCGCTACTTCTTGAAATAACTTGTACTGTAATCATTTTTTCCTTCTTTGTGTTCTTTATTTTCAACAATCACTAAGATAAACTGACTAAGGAAAAGAGTCTTTCTTAAGGGCGATCGCACAGCGCTATTTCATGATCGCACACCTCTTCATTTTATGATCACCCTACTCTGTTCATATTTCTCCAAATCTCTCCATAGAAAATACCCCCAAAACCTAACTAGTTAAGGAGGTGTTTCCAACTATTCCCATGTAACCCCATGGGTAGGGCATCTGGTACCATTCTCTTTCGTGACCCAGATAGATTCTTCGTGTTTCCAACTATTCCCATGTAACCCCATGGGTAGGGAGTCGACTTGTATAATAAAGTCAGGTCAAGTAATGGGTTTCCAACTATTCCCATGTAACCCCATGGGTAGGGATAATCAAGACTTTTCCTCGGTTATTCGTGCGCATGTGGTTTCCAACTATTCCCATGTAACCCCATGGGTAGGGTCTTCGTTTCAGAGGCATTACACTGCAAGAGTTTTAGCCTTTGAATCTACGCAATAATAAATATAACACATAAAATCCAGATCGTGCAACAAAAAAATGTATCTGAAACCCTTATGGTGTAATGGATCGACACAATAAAACGAAATAATAGGCATTTGAGCGATTTTCCTTATTGTGTAGATTTTGAGAAAAATTTATTGACAATGACCATTAATGGGGTGATGGGGGCGACTAATCGCCCTTAAAAATTAACTTAAAGCCATTTTTCGTTATTTAGATCCTCCTCAAACTTATCAACATCTTTAAAACCGTAGGATTTTAACTTTTCAAAATAGGGAGAATAATCAAAATTTTCATCATTCCAAGGTTCTATATCCCATACCGCAGATACAACATTTTCTAACCATCTAGGAGGGGGAGAATATCTTTTAAAATAGGCAATTTTTTCCTCAAAAGTCTTAATATTTTCCTCAAACCAATGATAATAAATGGTCAAAAAGTCTTCCCCATAACCCATTCTCCAAAACATACTATAGGGATGAGTATTAGTAAAAATAACCCAAGGAGGAGGCACTTCACCATATTCTTTTAAATATTGATTCACTTCTTTTTGATAATATTCAGACTCAAAAAAATTATCCACTTTTTACCTCTTTTTCCTTTAACAATTACTAAGATATACTGGGCTAAGAAAAGGGCTTTTCTTAATTAGGGAGCGTGTTAAGAAATCAAACCCTAATTAATAGTAAATAATTCTCCTCTCGCCTTTTGGGAGAGGGGTTAGGGCTGAGGGGAACTTAGTTTAAAACTCTGACAAATGATTTAAAGGTTCAAATTTACAGCGGATGGTTTCATCTTCCATTTCAACTTGTAGGCTAAATTTATGCTTTTCGGGTATGGTGACCATCCTTTTATGAAATACGGCGCCCCCAGCATAATCTTTTTTCTCAATTTGATCTCCCCATGAATCCACTTCACCCCCGATATATAATTCTGTGACAGAAACACCCTCAATAAACAATACTTCTGTCGGTTCAATGTCTTCTAAATCAACTGTAACCGTTTTGCCATCTTCTTCTATCTAACATACCCCGGATAAAGCGAATCCATTAGCAGTATAATTCTTCATAAAGTTATTTTCACCCATAATATACAAGTTTTTCGATCATCACCCACCCTACACCCCCTAACACTATCACCACATAAATTTTAAGTTTCTTCTGGGTTAAAGTCGAAACTGGGATAATTACCTTCTACATAATGTTTTATTAAATAAGCATGGGATAGGGGTTTTTTATAATTTTCAACATCACCATTGGTTTCATAATCTAATAAAACTAGGGTTTGAGTTTCAGACATTTTTCTTAATTCTGCTACCAAATCAGCGAGAGGATTTTCTAATACCCATAAATAACTAGGAAGATAGATAAATTTTCGAGCATCAATATAACTTAATAATTTGGTATAACCCACGGAATGACCTTTACATTTTCCAAATCTTCTCACTGTTCTTTTGATTCCTTTCATATCCCGAATTTTCATTTTATTACGATCAACTGCTTGGGTTTCAAATACTTTTAAACCTTGCCAAATACCTTCTACAGATTGACTTGTCCAACGGGGATAAAAAGGAACAGGAATATTACCATGGGGATAAAAAGGACTAAATTTCACCCAAGGGTTATCGCCTTTAGAGGTTACATCAATGATGGTGGCTTCGGGATAGTCTTTTTGGATATTTTCTAAACGACGACGACGACTTTGAACGACAATAGGCATATATTTTTTCCTCTTTGTTTTACCACACTTATCATGATAGGGGCGTTCAAGAAAGGGGGTTTTCTTGTGGGGGGTGGTTGCTGGGGG